>DOZA01000340.1 GCA_003518245.1 Bacteroidales bacterium
TGTCTGGTTGGGTTTCAGGATAATAGAATCATTTATGAAGAATAATCCGGATGTTGAATTACGGGAGCTGATGATCAATAATAATTACCGTGAGATACTTGAAGAAGCAAAGTATAATCCCCCTGAATAGAATTAGGAGCCATCATTAATATCTGGTGGCCCCTTATAATCCTTTTCTTACAGATTGCTTTTATTCAGGATGTATAGCTTCTACAGGGCAGACATCTGCGCATGCACCACAATCGGTACATAAGTCAGGGTCAATTTTGTAGATATCACCTTCAGAAATAGCTTCTACGGGGCATTCATCTATACAAGTTCCGCAAGCAGTACAGTCATCATTAATAACATATGCCATTTTAATTATTTTTAGTTATAGATTCGAATGAATTACATTACAAAATTATCCATATTTTTTAATTACAAAAGAATATTCTGGTTTTTTAAAACAGGCATGAGTAATAAAATTCAATATGATGTTAAAAGGCCTGGGGGGGTAATATTTTTAGGCTAAGGTTCATCCTCAGCCTCAGTCTCAGGAATCTTTATTCTCTGTAAGCTTAAGTCCCAGGTAGCTGAGTGTTCTTACTCCTGTCATCATAGCTTTTTCATCGAGGGTAAAATTTGATGTATGCAAGCCGTTTTTACCCTCTGATTCACTACTTATGCCGAGGCGATAAAATACCACCGGGTATTTCTGGGAGAAATATGCAAAATCTTCTGAGCTCATCCTGCGATCTAGCTTAGTTACCATTTTCTTACCATTTATTTCACCTGCCAGATCAAATGCCCTCATAACATATTCAACACTATTCTCAAGAACCGGGTAACCATCGGGGATTTTAAGATCGATACTAACCTTATATCTTTCAGCTGTATTTTTACATTCCTCTTCAACTATTTTTTTAATATCACTCCTAACTATTTCATCAAAAGTTCTGATAGTTCCCTGTATAAATACTTCCGGGGGGATTACATTTGTTGCCCCATCGGCAATGAATCTGCCAATACCCAGGACAAGGGGTTTATCGGTAGGATAATCGTCAATTTTCTTTTTGAGCTTTACTACCAGTTCACTTCCGATTCTTACCTGGTCACTGCTTTCATCCGGGAGCGCTGCATGTCCTCCACGACCTTTTACTTTAATATGTATTTCATCACTTGAAGCCATATATATTCCGGGTTTGAAGCCTGTCATTCCTGATTTAAGTCCGGGGAGTACGTGCTGGGCAATAAGCAGATCAGGTTTTATATCCTTAAAAGCTTTTGTTTCCATTAATAATCGGGCTCCACCCGGTGCCATTTCTTCTCCAGGCTGGAAAATAAATACTATGGTACCCCCGAATTCATTATTTATGTCCTTGATAATGCTGGCTGAAGACAGGAGTATGGCAAGGTGTGCATCATGACCGCAGGCATGCATTACTCCTTCATTCCTGCTGCTATATTCCAGTCCTGTTTTTTCTATCAATGGCAGAGCATCCAGTTCAGCCCTTAGAGCAACCACAATCCCGTCACCTTTACTGCCATTAATCCAGGCTATAATACCTGTGTCAGCAAGATTATTTATATATTCTATATTTTTATCATCAAGGTAACTGCATATAAAATCAGCTGTTTTTTTCTCCCTGAATGATAATTCAGGGTACATATGAAAATGTCTTCTGAGCCTGATTGTTTCATCAAGTAATATTGAGGCTTTCTTTTTTATTATTACCTGGAGTTTATCCATATATTTTGACTGTGTCTAAAAGTCGAGGCTGAAAGAGAGGTAGAATATCCTGGGCAGGATAATAGAATTTTCGACGCCCCATGCCCAGTCTGCTCTTACGAAATATCCAAAGAGATTTGCTCTCAGCCCAAATCCGAATCCACCCACTATTGGTTCCCTGTTTGTTTCGAGGGTTACTTTGACCGGTCCGTTTTCTATAGTCTCTGTATCCCATTTATTTTCTCCTATCCATGGATGCAGCCCGCTCCAGGCAGTTCCCACATCGCCAAAAGCAACTATCTGAAAATCATTAAGTATTTTTGATTTAAGAGGTCGTCCGGCTATATACCTTATTACCGGCCATCTTATTTCACTGTTTATAAGCGCGAAATTGTTTCCATTTCTTATATTCTGGCTGAATCCTCTCATGTTTGTTGCCAGTGTGTGGAAGGCATAATTTGCTGTGGGATCAACCTGTACCGATTGGTCAAACATAGGCACATCATTATTAAAAAGGAATCCAAGCCAGTTATCAACACCTCCCAGGTAATATAGAAGTTTTGATGGACCGAAGGATGAACTGGCAGCAAACCTGTTAGCCCATATCAGATCACGGTGAATCCTGAGGTAATGCCTGAAATCGGCACCCACAACAAACATATCTGATTTACTCCTTTGTACATCCCTGTAATATTCGCCAAATATTTTAAAACGTGTTCCGAAGTAAATATTTGTTCCCCTCTCCCTGGTGTTATCATAAACCAGTTCAGATTTCAACCCTGCCCAGTGACGGTAGATAGCTTTACTATTTAATGAGCTTACATCAGTCGAAAGTGCAACATACCTGTCGTTTCTGTAAGTAATGGTTCCCTTAACAGCCAGTACCGGTGTTATTGGCTTGGCAAGGGTGAAATACAGGTTATGACTGTGTATCTTGAAGTATGCCGTGTCATTATAACTGCTAAGTGTCTGCCGGTGAAATATAAATTGCTTATCAAACCTGCCTTTCAGGTTTTCAATACTTACCAGATATTCATTACTGTGGAAATTACCGGCAAACCTGAATCCCCCGGTTATTTTATAATCTTCGAACAGATCAACTGCACCTATCTGTGTTAACAGGTTAAATCCCGGGTTAAAATATGGGGCACCTCCACTGTATGCCTGGTATGATTGGTTAAGAAAATTAAAATCAATCTGGTTAGCGATATAATTATTATAAAATGATGTTTCATAAATCCTTATAGAAGGGAATTTGATCCTGGCAGTGTCCAGTTCAATGTCCATGTATTCCTTCCTCCACTGTTGTTCATAATAATTCTCTTTCTCTTTCTCAAAAATATAGAAATTAAAATCTATTGACTCATCGGTTGAATAATATTCATACAATGGTTTTGTAAGAGTATCACGTCTTCTCCGGTCTTCTTCTATAAGTTTTTGTTTTAATTGCTCAATACTGTCTGATCTGTGCAGAATAGCTGTTTTTTCGTCCCTGAAAGATGTAGTTACTATATCATCGATTGTTACAGGTTGCTGTTCGCTGACCGATCCGGAATGAAGATTATACTTCCCGTCACTAAATTTTATTTCAGCCACCCTGTTGCCGGTAAAATCATGCTTTATTATATTCCTGTTGTAATTTGTTACAGGATCGGATTTAATAAAGTACCTGTAATGGGTTGTGGTGTCGATATAGCTTATTGTACTGTCGAACCTGGCAATATACTTATTTAATACTCCGTTCATATCGCCCAGGTAATAAATCTCCCTGCTTTTCCTGGTGGCAGGCTGTAAGCGCTCAATATATTTACCCTCTGATAGTCTTATTGCTACCTTATTGTCTTTGTCAAGGTCATATGTAAAAAGATCGTATGTTTTGGATGATTCAGCAATTGGGTCAAATGGTTTATTCAGTGTATCATTCAGCCTGTTCGAGCTGAAGATTATCTGGTTTTCAGCAGATTTTATATATCTTGGATTAATATCATCTGCCACATCCCGGGTTACCTGCTGATTTGTTCCTGAAGCTATTGTATGTATGTATATATCGGTCAGGCCATTTTTCACGGCAGATAAAACAAGCCTGTTTCCATTGGGCGAATAATCGAAATCAAGCACCTTCTCAAAATACAGGAGGTTCCTGCTTTCAGTTTCATCACTTTCAAGGCGGTGAAAATAGATCTTCAGGTCACCTTTTTCTTCATTTATGAAAGTTAGTATACGACTGCTTGGATGCCAGGCTAAAACCGGATAGCTGATATCTGACACCTGTTCATATTTAGGTTCAATAGAAAAGACCTTTTTATGCCTTCCTGTCTCGTTATCATATACCCAGATCTTACGTTTGCCCCAGTTATAGGTTATATATGCAAGGTATCTTTCATCAGGACTTATACTTACATTCTGTATGATCCTTCTCTTTTTCGTTTCATATATTTTTTCACCGGGCTCATAAGTAGGATGATTGGTTTCAATACTTTCGTAATAGTCCTTATAATATTCGAACCATTCTTTCTGCAGGTTTTTAAGTTTCATGCCAAGGACATACATCAGGCCATCTTCCACGTTCTTGTAAATTTTTGTCAGGTAAATGACATTGGGGATAATTGGGTCGCCATATGTTTTAGCTATATATCTCCAGAAAGAATGTCCGGCATATATAGCATCATCATACTCCAGGAAATTGAGCTTCTCATATTTACCCGAAAGAATACCATCCCTGACCCTGTTCTCAGTTTCATAGTCCCATCCTTTTGAAATATAATTTATAAGACCTTTCAAATACCAGTCGGGGAGCCTGATCTGTGATGATCCTGAAATCCTGTCCCTGCGGTCTGCATCATACAACATCTCGTTTATCATTACTTCTGTAATAGATGCTGCTATCTGCTGTTCATATTTTTCATGGTCACCCTCATAGTAAAGCATTACCTTATTCTTAATGGTACGGTTAAACCCCCCAATATTATAATCATTCTGTCCGGTTACCAGTCCTATATTTGTTTGTTTCTGTTCGCCATGTATATTATATGTGATAAATATCAGCCGTTTTTCAAGTATATAATCGAAATAGTCTTCTATCTCAGCTATCTTATCCTCGGCAACTTTGGCTGTATATTGAGCCAGGTCTCTACCATATTCATTAAAATACACATCGAAATAGTCAAAACGGTAAAATGACCAATAGAAATCATAATGCTGAAGGCGATTTTTCCCAAACGTCATCTGATGACCATTGTAAAACTGGCTTTTTGCTAACAGACTTATTGAGGAGATCAGTATTGTCAGTATTATATGTCTGATTTGTAATTTCAAATGCAAATCTGGTTTTAGTGAAATAATGACTTCAAATTTTATTCCAAAAAAGCGTTTTCAAACTAACAAAGCTAAGATAATATGTTATGAATAAATAGCGAAAAAGATCAAACTTTATTAATTTTGGCCCATTATTTGATTACTGATTATTAATTTTTACAGTAACAATCAGTGCAACTATTTGGTTTTATGTTGTGTCTTAATTATTGCATAATTTATACGACACTAAATTTATACGACACTAAATTTCATTTGATATGAGGAAGGTACTATTTATACTTATTATTCTATTAACAACACTGGTTGCCGGGGCACAGCCCGGTGGAGCAGGAATAAAATTCAACGAAACAAAGCATGACTTTGGCAGATTTATGGAGGAAGCGGGTCCTCAAACTTTTAAGTTTGAATTTGAGAATACAGGAACATCTGATCTTTTGATAAACAGGGTTACAGCATCCTGTGGATGTACATCGCCTGAATGGACCAGACATCCGCTTAAGCCGGGAGAGAAGGGATATGTTGCAGTAACATATGATCCGAGGAATCGTCCTAATAAATTTAAGAAAACTGTAGCTGTATACACCAATACTCAACCTGCTGTTCACGTACTTATTATTGAGGGCGATGTGATACCCAGGAAGCTGACACTGGAAGAAATATACAGGTTTGATGCCGGAGGTGTGAGGTTTAAAAGTAATCACCTGGCTTTTACTAATGTTGTGCAGGGGAAGAAGAAGATCAAGATAATGGAAATTATTAATACACTTGATAAACCTGTCAATATTGGATTTGACAGGGTACCCGGTCATGTTACACTGAAAACAAAGCCTGCCACGCTGGGACCCGGGGATAAAGGAGTAATAGAAGGTATGTATGATGCAAGTAACCTAAACGACTGGGGTTATGTTAATCATCTTATACGCGTAACACATAATGGTGAGATGATTAACAATAGCTGGTTTGTGGTTTCTGCTAATATTATTGAAGATTTCAGTAGCTGGACAAAAAATGAGCTTGAAAATGCACCGGTCTTTGACCTTGAAAATACCCGTTTTAACTTTGGTGAAATTAAACAGAGGGAAAAAGCTGATGTTGAATTCAAATTCAAGAATTCAGGAAAGAGTGATCTTATAATAAGGAAAGTGAGATCAACCTGCGGATGCACAACCGTTACTCCGGCTAATACCACTATCAAACCCGGGGAATCAAGTATCATAAAAGCTGTTTTCGATGCAGGTATTCGTAAGGGGAAGCAGCATAAGGTGATAACAGTAATAACTAATGACCCGAATAAAAGCCAGGTAAGCCTGGTAATAAGTGGGATAGTCCTTGAGAATGACTAGCTGATTATTTAATGCAGGAAAACAAGAGTAAGAAAACCAGGAAAACTGCCCTGTCGGTAAGTAAAGGCATTCCTCAACCACCATCTGTAAATCCTGACTTGGCAGGAAGAATAAGGAAGAAGAGAAAAGAGTATTCCGTAAATGAATACGTGGATGGTATATTGAATTGTAATATCGCCCTTTTGAGCCAGGCTATAACACTGGTAGAAAGCAACAAGCAGGAACATTTCGATTTAGCCCAGAGGATAATTGAAGCATGCCTGCCATACAGTGATAATTCTATAAGAATAGGTATAACGGGTGTGCCCGGAGCAGGCAAGAGCACATTTATTGAAACTCTTGGGAAGAAAGTGACAGCAATGGACAGGAAACTGGCTGTGCTGGCTATTGATCCCAGCAGTGAAAAATCACATGGAAGCATACTTGGTGATAAAACAAGGATGGAAGCACTTGCAACTGATACGAAGGCATTCATTAGACCTTCACCATCAGCTGGCTCCCTGGGCGGAGTGGCAAGAAAAACAAGAGAATCAATTATACTTTGCGAAGCAGCTGGATTCAATACAATCTTTGTGGAAACTGTAGGGGTAGGACAATCCGAAACAATGGTCCATTCAATGGTCGACTTCTTCCTGTTACTAATGATCTCGGGCGCAGGTGATGAACTGCAGGGAATAAAAAGAGGAATAATGGAAATGGCAGATGCCATAATAATAAATAAGGCCGACGGGAGTAATGTGCACAGGGTTGAACTGACAAAGACCGAATTCCAGAATGCCCTTTCACTATTTCCTCCTAATAAATCTGGATGGAAACCAAAAGTATTAACCTGTAGTGCCCTTGAGATAAGGGGTATAGATGAAATATGGAATACCATAATAGAACAGATAGACCTTACAAAATCTAATGGTTTCTTTCAGGAGAAAAGAAAAAAACAGTCTGTTATCAGAATGCATAATACTATTATTGAAAACCTTAAATCGTCTTTTTATAATGATCGTGAAATAAGTGCATTGTTACCAGGGCTTGAGACTGCACTGAAGGATGGTAAGATAACATCATATTCAGCAGCAGCAGATATGCTGAATAAGTATCATAAAAAAACGAATTATTAATATTTTTTTGTTTTTTTTGTATACTCAAAAAAATATCAATATGAAAAAATTATTCTTAATAA
>DOZA01000326.1 GCA_003518245.1 Bacteroidales bacterium
TATTAAGATAATCACGTGATTCCTTATTTATTTTATCTTCTACATAATCGAGATCAATGCCCCACATTGTGCGCAGCGATGTCATTACATACTCATTGAACATATCCTTCACATTAAGTATCTCTATTGTTGCGGGCACCTCATCTTTTTCAATCAACTTTATATATTCATTTAAATCAGCAATATTCCATTGCCTGCTTTCTCCATTAAATGAGTGAGCTGAAGGTCCCAGTCCCAGATACGGCTCTCTTCTCCAATAATTTGTATTATGTATTGAAAAATACCCTTCTTTACAGAAGTTTGATATTTCATATTGTATGAATCCGTTCTTCTCACATTCGTCGATTAATACATTAAACTGTTTTTCACTTTCTTCTTCATCTATTTCCCGCAGTTCATTATTTTTTTTCATCTTACCAAATACAGTGTGTTCCTCTATTGTAAGATGATATGCCGACAAGTGTTTTATATCATAATCAAGTGTTATTTGCAGGTTTTCTTTCCATTGATTGAGGCTCATACCCGGAATTCCATAAATAAGATCGGCCGAAATATTATCTATTCCCGAGCTAAAAATATGTTCCAGCGCCTTTCTGGCATCCTCTGAATTATGTCTGCGATTGAGTAATTTTAATATCTCATCATTCCATGACTGAATACCAAGGCTAATCCTGTTTATTCCTGTTTTTGCCAGGCTTTTTGTATATGTTTTTTTTATGTCGTCAGGATTTGCTTCAATTGTTATTTCCGTATCTTCTTTTATATTGAACGTAGCATGTAATTTCTCCAGTATTATTCCTATCTGTTGTGCAGATAATACTGTTGGCGTACCACCTCCAAAATAAATTGTTTCAACCTCTTTCTGCTCAAGATAATCTCTTTGTAATTCCATTTCTTTTTCCAGTGATACCAGAAACGTATCAGCCAATTCCGCGTCTATTGTCTTATAAAAATCGCAGTAACTGCATCTCTTTTTGCAGAAAGGAATATGAATATATATACCTGCCATAATATTTACTGAAGTGAATTATTTGATTTTCTTGATGTTTTTACAAGGTCCTCAACTGTTTTACTCTCAAATAGTTTTTCTATTTGATCCCTTGCTTTTACATAATCATCATGTAGAATACATTTTTGTCCCTTTTTCTCAATACTTATACAATTATCATTTCTCAGTACGCACCTGTGAAAAACATCATCACCATCAATTGCTTTTACAACATCGATAATATATATTTCTCCTGGTTCCTGGTAAATAGAAAAGCCTCCATGCGGACCTTTTGAAGAAATAAGTATTTTCTTTTTAACCAGTTGCTGCAGTATTTTTGCCAGGAATGGCATAGGAAGATTAAGGTTTTCTGATACTCTTTTTATACCAATCATTTCACCATAACGGCTATTACCCGCAATATATACTATTGCCCTTATACCATATTTACAGGTGCTTGATAGCATTCTAAATAACTTTAAGTGGTATTTTATTTATTCTTCTTTCGTGCCTTCCTCCATCAAAAGGCGTGTTAATAAATGTTTTTGCGATTAATATTGCCTCGGCTTCCGATATAAATCTTCCTGGTATAGAACATACATTTGCATTATTATGTGCTCTTGCCAGTCGGCTTATTTCTTCATTCCAGCATAATGCAGATCTTATGCCCGGGTATTTATTAAAAGTCATTATCATTCCGTTACCGCTTCCACAAACAGAAAATCCCATATTAAATTCTCCCGTTTCAATTGATCTTGCAGCCCTATGTGCAAAGTCAGGATAGTCAACACTATCTTCTGAAAAACACCCGAAGTCTTTTACTTCATATCCTGACTTAATAAAGTATTTTTTAAGTTTTTCCTTAATATAAAACCCTGCATGATCAGCAGTAATTGCAATTTTTTTCTTCATTCCATGATATATTCTTACACATATAAAGATATCAACAATCTCATTGAATTTAATACTTTGTTTTCTTTTTTTACTAACCTTATATTTACCAGGACAATAACAATATAAATATATTCAAAGCATGTATTTTCATATGTAATGTTCATTATTATGTTCATTACAGTTTGATAATAAATTAAAATTCTGACTTTCATACCTGTTTTTAAATAAACAAATATTAAAACATGTTTTTGTTATTAGTTAAAAGCATAATTTCAACCTTTATTAAACAACAAAATGCATTAGCTTTGTTACTAAATTATATTGTTCTTCTTGTTTTAACAGTTGTTTGTAAATTACATAATGTACTATAAATCAAAAACGGTATAATTTTTGGGTTGTTGAAAAGTTGTTTTCACTTTATTAATATCAATATTTGCAAGATATTTTTATAATTTATTTAAACACTATTAACAGCATATTATTATAATTATAAATAAATATATTAAAATTAACTTATAATAATACTATGTTTAAAAAGTCTGATATAATTGAGAAAGGATACATTGATGAAATTATTGAACCTGGTACTGATTTAGTATATGAAATTGAAAAGATGAGGAAAGAAAAGAATGCTATTATACTTGCTCATTATTATCAGACAGCAGATATACAGGATATAGCTGATTATGTTGGTGACAGCCTTGATTTATCGAGAACAGCTGCTGATGCAAAAGCTGATATAATACTTTTTGCAGGTGTTAATTTCATGGCTGAAACAGCTAAAATATTATCACCTGGATCAAAAGTTCTATTACCTGATCTTAATGCAAGTTGTTCACTGTCTGAAACATGTCCTCCGGAGGATTTTAAAAAGTTCGTATCTGCTAATGCTGAACGTACAGTTATAACTTATATAAATTCATCAGCTGAAATAAAGGCCTTATCTGATATAATATGTACATCTACAAATGCGTATAAGATTGTTGAGTCTTTACCAAAAGAAGAGAAGATTATTTTTGCACCTGACAGAAACCTTGGTAATTTTATAAGTAATAAGGTAAGCAGGGATATGATAATATGGCAAGGAGCATGTCATGTTCATGAAGAATTTTCTATAGAGGGAATAATTGAGTTGAAAAGAAGAGAACAGGATGCAGGTATAATAGTACATCCTGAATGTGAGCAACCAGTAAGAATGGTAGCTGATTTTATAGGGTCAACAGGAGATCTGCTCAGGTATATAAAGAAAGATGGTGGTAAGAAATATATAGTTGGCACTGAAACAGGTATTATACACCAGATGAAAAAAGCAAGACCTGAGAAAATATTTATCCCGGCACCTGTAAAAAATAAATCATTGAAATGCAGTGAATGTAATTTTATGAAGCTTATTACAATGGAAAAGATATATCTTACTCTTAAATATGAGGAACCGGAACTAAAAATGGACAAAGATCTTATGAAAAAAGCTGAGAAACCTATAAGGAGAATGCTTGAAATATCTGATCGTTTAGGAATTTAAAAAATGTTACGTTACTTATACATATTGATAATACTATTCATTCTTCCGGCTGTTATATCATCACAAAATATTAAGCTGGAAGATGGTTATCATATATTTAAGTATCCAAATGGTTCTGTATCAAGTGAAGGTTACCTTAAGGATGGAAAACCAGATGGATATTGGAAAAGTTATTATGTTACGGGAGTAAAAAAATCAGAGGGTAAAAGGAGACATCATCTGCTCGACAGTATATGGGTATTTTACACTCAGACAGGAGATACAATTGAGAAGATAGATTATATGTATGGTAAAAAGAGCGGTTATTATCAGAAGTATAAGAGAGACCGTAGCTATGGTTTATATATATGGTCCAGAGAATTATATGCAGCTGATAAAAGACAGGGAACTGCATATATGTATTTTCCGGACGGTAGCGTTAAACAAACAATACCGTATATTGATGGTAAAAAACAGGGTCTTTCAAAGGAATATGATGAAGAGGGAAATATTATTACTTTGTATGAATACAATAATGATTTTCTTATAAGCAGGGAAAGAATAAACAGAAAAGATGCCAAAGGATTAAGACAGGGATCATGGAAAGAATTTTATGATAAAGGGAATATAAGTAAAGAAATGACATATAGGGATGGTCTTCTGCATGGTTATTATAAGGAGTATAATGATAAAGGAATTCTTTCAGTTACTATGCTTTATGATAATGGAAAAATAGTTGAAGGGAATATTGAAGATAATCCGGAAATTGATATTCAGAACAGGTATGACAGTGATGGAAATCTGGTTTTCAGTGGTCCTTATAAAATGGGAATACCAGTAGGGATTCACAGGGAATATAATAATGATGGTACTGTAAAATCGGCAGTAATATATAATGATCAGGGTATAAAGGTATCAGAAGGAATTGTAACAGAAGATGGAAGAAGGAATGGTGAGTGGAAGAATTTTTATGATAATGAAAAAATAAAAGAAGAAGGACAATATGATAGTAACAGACGTACAGGTAGCTGGACTTTCTATAACCGGGAGGGTAATATAATTCAGCAAGGACAGTACAGAAACGGAAGGCCGGAAGGATTATGGAAATGGTATTTTACTAATGGATTAATACTTAGGGAAGAAGAATACTACCAGGGTAAAAGAGACGGAAATTTTGTAGAGTATTTAAGAGAAGGTGAAGTAATCAGTGAAGGACAGTATCTTGATGAGGAGAAAAATGGTAGCTGGAAAATTACTATAGGTGATCACAGGGAAGAAGGTAATTATATAGTAGGATTAAGGGATGGAATCTGGAAATACTATGATGATGAGGGTAACTTGCTTTACAGGGGTAAATATGTACAGGATAATCCTGATGGGTATCATTTTTATTATTATGATAATGGAACGATAAGGGAAGAACAGTATTATAATATGGGTCTCAGGCACCGTACATGGAAGAAATACAGTGAGGAAGGATTGCTGGAAATGACAATTACCTACAGGAATGATATTGAAGTAAGAATAAATGGTATAAAAATAAACCTGCCCGAAAGGGATGTGAAAATAATAAAATAGCCCTGTTAATGGTAGAAGAATTTAGCCTTAGAAATGAGTCAATAAGTCCTGCTGAACAGGAAATAGAGAAGAAACTGCGACCATTATACTTTGAAGACTTCAAAGGACAATCAAGAATAGTAGATAATCTGAAAGTGTTTGTTGAAGCAGCCTCTCAAAGAGATGAAGCACTTGATCATGTATTATTGCATGGGCCTCCTGGGCTGGGTAAAACAACACTGGCCATTATTATAGCAAATGAGCTTAATGTTGGTTTGAAAGTAAGTTCGGGGCCTGTGCTTGACAAACCGGGAGACCTGGCAGGTTTGCTTACAGGTCTGGAAGAAGGGGATGTTTTATTTATAGATGAGATACACAGGCTCAGCCCGGTGGTAGAGGAATACCTGTATTCAGCAATGGAAGATTATCATATTGATATTATGATAGATAAAGGACCAAGTGCAAGATCGGTACAGTTAAACCTCAATCCCTTTACTCTTATAGGTGCAACAACAAGATCAGGACTGCTTACCAGTCCACTAAGGGCAAGATTTGGTATAAAGATGCACCTGGAATACTATGATGCAGGTATATTATGCGGTATTGTAAAACGATCTGCAGGTATATTAAAAGTGAATATAATGGACAATGCTGCAAAGGAAATAGCTTCAAGAAGCAGAGGAACACCAAGAATAGCAAATGCATTATTGAGAAGAGTAAGAGATTTTGCACAGGTAAAAGGTGATGGAAAGATAAATATAGATATTACAAAATATTCACTTGAAGCACTTAATATTGATGAATATGGCTTAGATGAAATGGACAATAAAATACTGAGTGTAATAATTGATAAATTTGCAGGGGGGCCTGTAGGTATCAATACGATATCAACAGCTGTGAGTGAAGATAGCGGAACAATAGAAGAAGTATACGAACCATTCCTGATTAAAGAAGGATATATTAAAAGAACACCCAGGGGGCGCGAAGTAACAGAACTGGCATACAGACACCTGGGTAAACAAAAAGAAGGTGAGGGTGGGTTATTATTTTAATTTTGCTTTATTTTGCGTAATATTTATATTTATGATCTTTTTATGAATAATAAGAGCAATTTTTAAAATCTTGATTATGAAAGTTTTATTAAAAAGATTTGGATTACTATTTGTTGTTGCAGGTGTAGTTATCCTTGCTTATTCTGAATTCACAAAACTTGAGAGCAATAAACTTCTTATCTGGAGCGGGGGTTTAATAGTAGTAGGATTGCTGGTTTATATTATTGTGAATAATATTATAGAGAATTAGATAATGGATAGTGGTAAATATTTGTTAACCACTAGAAAACATTACTAATTTTCTCTAGTGACTTTCGGTCAAGAATTTTAATTTTCCTGCCACTTAACTCAATATACCTGTCTGATTTAAATTCGCTAAGAAGTCTTATTACAGATTCTGTGGACGTACCCACAATATTAGCCAGCTCTTCCCGGGTAAGTGTGATTTTAAGATAATTATCAGTATCTAGCCCGAAATCATTTATAAGGTGAAGTAATATTTCTGCCAGTCTTTCTCTTACTGTTTTCTGTGCTATATCAGTGATATAATCATTAGATTCACCCAGTTCATGACAGGTAAGCTTCATTATTGCCATTGAGAACTGGGGATTTTCTTTTACAAAGTCAATAAGTATGTGAGAAGGAATAAAACACATCCTGGCATCTTCGATAACCTTGGCGGAAGTACATGCTGGCTCGTTGCTCAATACAGAGCGGTAAGCAATAATATCACCCGGCTTAGCGAAACGGATTATTTGCTCTTTACCATCAATACCAGTTTTAAAAACCTTGACTATACCTTTATTAATGCAGTAGAAACCGCTTATCCTGCTTCCTTCAGAATATAATACCTCTCCCCTCCTGTAATGCCTGAAATCTTTTTCGAAATTAATTATTTCTATTTCATTCATGGACAGGTGCCTAAACACAGAAGTGTTGCTAATTGCACAATTATCGCAAAAAGGTATGTAAATATCTTTTTGTTTCATATAAGGCTTTAATAACAC
This sequence comes from Bacteroidales bacterium, assembly GCA_003518245.1. Lineage (GTDB taxonomy): Bacteria > Bacteroidota > Bacteroidia > Bacteroidales > VadinHA17 > UBA9300. Next base: position 7,000 of record DOZA01000326.1, read on the forward strand.
AAAGATGGAAATAAGGTTTGATAATATTAGTTAGTTTTGTAAAAATTTTCACTATTGATTATATGTTTTAGAAAATGGAAGAATTTACGAATCTTGAACTTGAAGAAGGATTATCATTCAATGTAGAACTGGATGGTCATTATTTTAATATAGATTCTACGGAAGATTTCGGGGGAAAAAATCGCGGACCGCGTCCGAAAAGCCTTATGCTTGTTGCCCTTGGGGGCTGCACAGGTATGGATGTTGCTTCAATAATGAAAAAAATGAAGATCCCTTTTGAAGGTATGAGGGTAAGCGTAATGGGATCACTGACAGAGGAACACCCAAAGCATTATTATAAGATGCATATTACCTTTAGAATTAAAGGTAGTGATATCAACAGGGATAAGGTTGAAAAGGCTGTCTCTCTCTCACAGGAAAGATATTGTGGTGTTATGTTCAGCTACAGGAAATCAATGGAGATTACCCACGAGATTATTATAGAGGAATAAAATTAAAATGGATTATTGGGAAAACAAATAGTACACTTACTACTCACCCATAATTCCAATATTACATTAAAAAGCTGATCTGAACTGGTGAAGGAAACGTATATCGTTTTCAAAATATAATCTCAGGTCATTTATCTGGTACTTAAGCATAGCTGCTCTTTCAACACCCATTCCGAAAGCAAAACCAGTATATTGATTATTATCAATACCACAATATTCAAGAACGTTCGGGTCAACCATACCACATCCCAAAATTTCAAGCCATCCGGTGTATTTGCAGACATTACAGCCTTTTCCACCACATATGGTACAGCTTATATCCATTTCAGCAGAAGGTTCCGTAAAAGGGAAATATGAGGGTCTGAAACGCATCCTGGTGTTTTTACCATACATTTCAATAGCGAAATAAAAAAGAGTCTGTTTAAGATCGGCAAACGATACATCCTCATCTATATAAAGTCCCTCAACCTGGTGAAAGATACAATGGGCCCTGGCTGAAATAGCTTCGTTTCTGAAAACCCTACCCGGGGATATTGTACGTATTGGTGGATCCTCGTTTTCCATTACCCTAACCTGCACAGAAGATGTATGAGTGCGAAGAAGAATATCAGAAGGGTTACTATCGTCTTCTGATTTTCTTTTTATGAAAAAAGTATCTTGCATATCCCTTGCGGGATGCTCTGGAGGAAAGTTGAGTTTTCCGAAATTATGATCATCATCTTCAATCTCGGGGCCTTCGGAGATTATAAATCCCAGCCTCTGGAATATTTCAATTATTTCATTCCTTACAACAGATAAAGGGTGCCTTGAACCATTGAATATATTTGCAACAGGGCGAGTAAGATCAGTCTGAGCACCTGTATGCGAAACATCAGTAAGACTATTTTTTAAGCTGTCAAGTTTTTCAGTGGCTGTATTTTTCAGATCATTGATGAGTTTGCCGTATTCACTTTTTTGTTCTTTAGGCACAGTTTTAAAATCATTAAAAAGAGATGGAATTAGGCCCTTTTTACTGAGGTATTTAATCCTGAATTCTTCAATTTCCCGTTCATTGTCCGAATAAAAATCCCTTATTTCTTCCTGTATTTTTTTAATTCTCTCAATCATGATTTATTTTCTTACAATTCTGGCCTTAATAATGATTACATCGTTAATCGGCTTATCGTTCTTATCAGTTTGAACGGAGGAAATTTTGTCAACGACATCAATACCTTCAACAACCTCTCCAAAAACGGTATATTGCATATCAAGGTGTGGAGTACCACCTTGGGTTTTATATATCTCTTTATGGTTTTCGGGTATGCTTATTGGCTTAAAGGACTCAAGGTCATTATAGGTAAGTAATGTTGCGGCTTCCTGTAATTCAGATTCTGTTCTTCTATCTCCTGACTGTTTTGATTTTTGTCTTTCATCGAGCAGATGGTTATAAAAAATATTCTGTTTTAATGATGAGTTGATGCGGCTCTCTACCTGGGATATCAACATTTCCGCAGTAAGAGTATCGCCTGTTTCTGTAATTTGGTCTTCAAATTTGCGACCCTTTACAATATAAAACTGGGTTCCTGAAGATCTTCGCTCGGGGTTAAACCTGTCTCCTGTCCTGGCAGCTGCAAGCGCTCCTCTTTTATGGAAGTTAGTATCTATGATCTCAGCAGGTATGGTATAATCATAATTACCGGTTGTATCATTAGCAAGATAAGGGTGTGTTTTATAATCTCCGGCCTGTATCATAAAGTCCTGGATAACCCTGTGAAATTTAATGCCATCGTAATATTTGTCTTTTACAAGCTTGATAAAATTATCACGGTGCAGGGGTGTGTTATTGTATAATTTTAATTTTATAAAACCTTCGCTTGTCTCAAGATCTACGAAATAGGTTTTTTCTTTACCTGAATTGGTGCATGAAAAAATAGAGAAAGCCAGAAAAACAGTTAGAAAAATTGTTGTTGAATAATATTTTATCATCATATTAAAATTTATAAATCTTAGTACTTTTATTAATTCTTCTTTGAAGATGTGACACAAAGATAAATGTTGTTAATTAAAATATTGAATAAATATAAAACATTGTGAGAAGGCAGGTTAAATACATTTTGTTATTCAACATTATTATTATGATGATGAACATGGGACTTTTATATGCTCAGAAAACCGGCTTGGTGCTTAGTGGCGGTGGTGCTAAAGGACTGGCGCATATTGGTTTGATAAAGGCGCTGGAAGAGGAAGGAATAAAAATAGATTATATCAGCGGGACATCAATGGGGGGAATAATAGGAGCTTTATATTCAATGGGCTACACAGCAGATGAAATGAAGTTACTGGTAAGCTCTGAAGAATTTCTTCAGTGGTCTACCGGGACGATAGAAAGAGAGCTTCAATTTACATACAAGAATAATGAGTCCAATTCGGCAATGATAAATATAGACCTTACTTTTAAAGAAGAGAAACCGGAAGAAGCATTACCTACACATCTTATCTCATCGGCAGTAATGGATTTTGCAATAATGCAAATTACGTGTGGAGAAACAGCAGCAGCAGGAAATGATTTTGATAAGCTCATGATACCATTCAGATGTGTTGCTGCAGATATATACAATAAAAAGCCAGTAATATTCAGGAAGGGTAACCTTGGGCATGCCGTAAGGGCAACAATGTCGTATCCACTATATTTTGAGCCATATATAAAAGATAGTATAGTACTCTTTGATGGAGGAATATATAATAATTTCCCATATGATGTTCTGATAGATGATTTTCAACCAGATTTCATTATAGGAAGTAAGGTGGCAAATAAGCCGGAACGCCCGCATAAAGACGATATTATGCTACAGCTTGAAAATATGATAATGCAACCTACCAGTTACGAAATACCTGACAGTATTGGATATGTTGTGGACATAAAGATGGAAAATGTTGATATGCTTGATTTTAAGAAAGCAGATAGTATTATTGCAAAAGGATACAGCGTTGCAAAAGAACAGATAAAGAATTTTAGGAACAGGGTAATAACAGAAAGCCCTGAAGAGCTTAGTAAACGTAGGAAACAGTTCAGGGCAAAAATACCTGATCCTGTGTTCAGAAATATATTTATTGAGGGTGTTAAAGAAAGACAAAAGGAATATATTACTAACCTTATATCACAGAAAGACAGCCTGATAGGTATCGAAAAATTAAAAGAGGAATATTTCAAGCTGGTAGCCGAAGAGAATATAGAAAGCGTACGCCCGGAAGCAAAATATAATCATGATAAAGGAACATTTGATCTCTATCTTAATATAAAACTGAAGGGAGCATATACAATTGAGGCCGGGGGACTGCTTGGTTTAACAATCTATAACCAGGCATATCTTGGTTTTAATTATTATAAAATGAGTGATATTTATAACAGGTTAAGTGGGAACATGTATTTCGGAAGGAATTACACATCTTTCAGGATATCACACAGGATAACAGTACCACAGAGAAAGTTGTTGCTTATAGATATGAAATTATCAGGCTACAGCAGGAATTATTTCACAAGTGAGATAACGTCATTGTTTGAAACAACGGTACCTGCATATATAACAAGAAAAGAAGGAAACCTTAGAACATCATTCGGTGTTCCCATGACAAACAATTCATCAATAAAGGCAGGATTGAATTTCAGCTGGATAAACGACCTGTATTACAAAAGTATTGATTTCGAATCGATGGAAGAACAGGATCAGACAAGATATTTCTATGGAACAGCAAGGTTATTCTTTGAGTCAAATACACTTAACAGGAAACAGTATTATACCGAAGGAAGTTACCTTTTTGCCGGGATATATTATAACCTTGGTTTTGAGCTATATAAAGAAGGAGCCATTGATTCGCTGAGCCAACAGGAAATGTACAATCAGGAAAGGGGGTGGCTGGCCTTTAAGCTGAAAAGCATGAGTTATTACGATCTTTCAAAAAAACTAAGCCTTGGCAGCCTTGTGGATATAGTAATAAGTAATAAAGGACTGAGTAATAATTATACAGCTACTATGATAGATGCATATAAATTTGAACCCACACCAATAAGCAAGACACTTTTCGGGTATTCGCTGAGGGCCAATTCATATGCTGCTGCCGGTGTAATACCTATATATAACATTACAACACAACTTAAAATAATAGGGGGATTATACCTGTTTTCACCTATTTTGGAGATTAAAAAGACAGAGAACGGAGTTGAATATGGTAAGTATTATGGCGATATAAATGCTATTGGAGAAATTTGTGTGGTTTACCATACGTCTATTGGACCGGTATCAGCAGGCATTAACTATTTTAGCGATGAAAGACAGAAGTTATTTATTTTCTTGAATTTCGGTTATATTTTGTTTAATAAAACAGGGAGAGAGTAAGAAGATAGTATATTTGCAGCAATATTGCGATACATTGACAGGTGAAAGAAATAAATAAGCTAGCAGGACAGACGTTAGTGTACGGACTCGGGACTATTGTACCGAGATTTATGAATTATGCTGTACTGACACCATTTTATACCTGGATATTCGATAGAGCTGAATATGGAATAATAACAGAACTGTATGCTTATATGGTTTTAATGCTTATAGTGCTTACTTATGGCATGGAGACAGCATTTTTCAGGTTTACCCAAAAAACAAATAACAATAAAGATGTTTACAGCACAGCCCTGCTGTCGATAGTTATAAGCTCTGCAATTTTTCTTTTATTTTTTAATCTTTTTATTGACGACGTCGCCGGTATATTAGGATACAAGGACCAGAAGATGTACCTCAGGTTGTTTGCTATAATACTTGCTACGGATGCAATAACAGCAATACCATTTGCTAAGCTAAGAAGGGAGAATAAAGCGCTGAAATTTAGTATTATAAAAATAGTGAACGTAGTAATTACTATTGGACTGGTATTTATTTTCCTTAAAGTAGAGCCATCATTAAGAGAACAGGGGAAAAGCATTCTGGGTAAGTTTTATAAGCCTGAATTCGGAGTAGGATATGTATTTCTGGCAAATGCTTTGGGCAGTCTTTCAATGCTTATTATGCTATTAAAAGAGATTATTAGTATTCATTTCAGGATTGATGGAGCATTGTGGAAAAGAATGATTAAATATTCTATGCCACTGCTAATATCCGGGCTTGGGGGATCTATAAACGACGCTCTTGATAAAATGATATTAAGAAGGATTGTAGACAGTGATAATCCGCTTGAAGTAGTAGGTGAATATGGAGCAAGCTATAAAATTGCAGTTTTGATGGCATTGTTTATACAAATGTACAGGTATGCGATGGAACCGTTTTTCTTTGCGAAAACAGAAAAAGAAGATGCAAAGGATGTATATGCATACGTAATGAAATATTTTGTGGTATATGCTCTGATATTGTTTTTAGTGATCAACCTGTATATATCAGGTTTTAAATATATTATTGCAGGAAGTCATTTAAGAGGAGGCCTGGCTATTGTACCAATAGTCAGTATGGGATATCTGCTATTTGGGATTTTTGTTAATCTTAGTATATGGTATAAAGTAAAGGACCTGACTAAATACGGTGCATACCTCACCATCCTGGGAGCATTGATAACAATAGCCATGAATATAGTTCTTGTGCCTGTTTATGGTTATATGGCGTCAGCATGGGCGCATATAGCATGCTACGGAGTAATGATTGCAGGATCATATTTAATCAGCAGGAAATATTACCCGATAAAATATCCTGTATTAAGTATTTCAAAATACATGTTTTTTGCAGTAGCTATAGTTATTATAATATCATATATAAAATATAATAATATTTTGGTAGAATTAGGAGTTAATACACTGGTAATATCCGGATTTATTGCATATGCCGAATACAAGGATAAGGCAATTAGTATACTTATAAAAAAGGAAAAATAAATGAAAGTTAAAATTGTAAATAAATCAAAGCATCAGTTACCTGAATATTCAACAAAAGCGTCGGCAGGAATGGATATCAGGGCTAATATTGATGATGAGATTAAAGTATTACCGTTGGAAAGAGCGATGGTTCCTACAGGATTATTTATTGAATTGCCAGAAGGTTATGAAGCACAGATAAGACCAAGAAGCGGACTGGCAATGAAAAGCGGAATGTCAGTGCTTAATACGCCTGGTACGATTGATGCTGATTATAGAGGTGAGATAGGTATAATAATTGTAAATCTGTCTAATGAAGAGTATACAATAAAAGATGGAGAAAGAATATGCCAGATGATAGTTAGTAAACATGAAAGAGTACAATGGAATGAAGTCGATATACTTGAAAATACAAAAAGGGGCAAAGGTGGATTCGGACACACGGGCAGCAGCTAACAGAAGCTTGATTTATTATTTTTTGATAGCAATACTTACAGTTGGATGTACGGTAAGTAAAAATGCTACGAATAAAGTAATAACAGATGAAAAACCTGAAAAAATAGAAAGAACATTATATGACCTGACATACCTTGAAGGACTGAGAGAAAAAATGAAAGGCAATTTAGGTGAAGCGATGTCTAAATTTATAGACGCAGTTGAAATAAATCCGGGAAGTGATGCTGCAAATTATCAGATAAGTCAGATTACAGCTATGCGAAGGGATTATGAAAACGCTTTAAAATATGGCAGTCGCGCTGTAAGGCTGGATATGAAAAATGCATATTATATGATCAATATGGCGAATATATATATAGAAAGAAATAATATGGACTCAGCAACATACTGGATAGAAAGAACAGTTGAAATAGAACCGGAGAATGAAAATGAGAAATACAGATTGGGGAATATATATATGGAAACAGGAAAGAATGAAAAAGCTGAGAAAATTTTACAGGAATTGTATGAAAAATATATAGGAAATGAACAAATATTAGTTAGTGTGATTAATGTTAAAATAGGACTTGGGAAATATGAGGAGGCGGAAAAAATATTAATAAATGAATTGAAGAAAAATCCAGGAAATAATAGAATAAAGAGATTGCTTGCTGAAATATACAGGGAAGATGGAGAAAAGGAAAAGGCAGAGAAAATATATAGTAATATGATTTATGAAGAAGGAATCAGTCCGGAATTGAAATATTCATATATAGATTTTTTGTTAGAGAATAATGAATATGAAATAGCATTGGAGAAAGCAGCTGAATTAATTAGGGGAGAAAATGCAGAGAGAGAGGATAAAATAGGGCTTATAGTACGATTAATAGAAGATAGTACATTTGTTAAGAATTATCCGGATAAGTTGATAAAATTGGGTAATGAAATAGTATTGGAAAATAGTGATGAGCAGTCAATAAAACTGATGATGGCTGAAATTTATGATGCTGTGGGGAAGGATCAAAAGATGATTGAAATTTTAAAGGATTATGTAGACGAGAATAAAGCAACGTATTATATATGGGAGAAACTGTTGATTAAATTAAATGAGAGAGGGAATAATGAGCAGCTAATAAAATATGCTGATAAGGCAGCACGATTGTATAACACCGCACCATTACCTAAAATATTATATGCATTTGCACTTATAGAAAACGATGAATATGAGAAGGCTAATAATGAAATTAAGAAAGTTAGAATACTTGTAAATAATGAAGAGCAGTTTCTGGTACAGATTTTATCAATGGAGGCTGAAATAGAATACAAACAGGGAAGATATAAGGAAGCCTATGATAAATTTGATAAAGCACTGAAAATAGATTCGGAAAATAAATTAATACTAAA
>DOZA01000156.1 GCA_003518245.1 Bacteroidales bacterium
CACAGGATTACCCGGACGATTTCCAGTATGAAGGCGGGCCTCCTATTCCTCCTTATGATAATGCTGGTTATACTCTGGCATTCCAGATGGGAGTAGAATTTGATCGCATACTGAATGACATAGATGGTCCTTTTGAAGAAATTGAAGGCTTTGCTGAACCCATGGAAGGGGAAATTTTAAATCAGGAAAACAGTAAAGGATTCCTGCTGGATCATGCCATTAATGATGCTGCTACTGTTACCAACAGGCTGCTTGCAGCAAACCAGAAAGTATACTGGCTGGATCAGGCTTTTGAGGCAAATGACAAAACATGGGACAGAGGAACAATATATATCCCTTCAACAAGACGTTCATCAGAGATAATTGAAAAAGCTGCAGGTGAGCTGGGTATTAACTTTGCAGGTGTAAAAGAGGTACCTGCAACAGGAAAAATAAGGATCAACGACATACGCATAGGTTTATGGGACAGGTACGGAGGCTCAATGCAATCGGGCTGGACCCGTTTCATACTTGAACAGTTTGAGTTCCCATTTGAGAAGGTTTTTCCAAAAAGACTGGACCGAGGAAACCTCAGTAAGGACTTTGATGTACTGGTGTTTGTATCAGGGGCTATACCCTCAGGTGAATCAAGACGGTATTCATGGAATAGTTATGACGAATCGGATATACCGGCTGAATACCTTGACTGGCTGGGCAGTGTGACTAAAGAAAAGACCATCCCTCAATTACTGGAATTTCTTCGTGATGGGGGCACAATTATCGCTATAGGCAGCTCAACAAGCCTGGCATACCATGCAGAATTGCCTGTCAGCAATCATATAACTGACAGTGAGGGTAAACAGCTTGGGAGGGAATCATATTTCATTCCCTCATCAGTTTTACAGGTCAAACTTGATAATACTCTTCCTGTTGGCTGGGGGATGAATGACAGGATAGATATTTTCTTCCATAACAGCCCTGTTTTCAGGCTTAAACCCGACGCAGATAAGAATGGTATAACACCTGTTGCCTGGTTCGACAGCGACAGACCCCTTAGAAGCGGCTGGGCATGGGGACAGGACCGTCTTTACGGAGGCACTGCAATGGCAAAAGCCGAAGTAGGAAAAGGCAACCTGTACCTGTTCGGACCCGAGATACTGTTCAGGGCACAGTCGCATGGAACATACAGGTTGTTTTTTAACAGCCTGTATCTAGCTACTTCAGTAAAGGAGTAAATAAGTATAGATACTCACTAAGTATAGATACTCACTAATTAATTAAAAAACTTTAATTCAGGCCCGGGGTTTCATTACCTCCCGGGTCTGTCTTCTTCTATTACTTCATAGCCTATCAGGATGGCAAAATCCTTTAATATTTCCCTTAGATCGCCAATGGTTGCTGCCCTGTGTATACCATATGCATCAGCGAAATAATTCTTCTGTACCTCTTCTGCATTTACCCGGGAGATTAATTTTGTTCGGCACATAATATCATCAAGGTTCTTATAGAGCTTATGCCCATCTACTATCCTGCCGGTATGTAAGCCTATTTTCTTATGTAGCACATAGAATTTCCATATTGTAACAGACTCACCTGCAGGCCATTCAACCTGCATGCCCGTGGAAGATCCCGGGTCCAGGGTATTTCTGACGGGGCTCTCAGCGTGGGTTTTGATACTGTATGGCACTTTTCTTCCATCACCATATGGATTAACAGGAGCGCCGCAGTGGGTAAGTATATCAACCATATTTTCGGTATCTATCATGAGATCGCCCAGCATACTTGGTCTGCCAGTAATATAATATGCTACCAGTTCTGCTAGTAATATATCAGGATAGTCCTGGCATACAGCCTGTATTCCTCTTGTCTTAAAGCCACATTCAAGACCCAGGCCGGGCCAGAACCTGTCTTCTACCCTGCCGCTGCCTGTGAGTGACCGCATATGTGTTGATACAGCATTACAATTATATTTCACTCTAAGAGATTCAAAAGCAAGATAAGCCCTTGCTGTCCTTATTATTTCGGATTTTGCCGCTTCAACCGTTTCAGCTTCCTCCATCCACTGTTCAGCCAGAGCCCCGGCATCTTTCTTACTGCTTTCCTTATATGCCTTATAGAACTCCTGGGGATCAACCCTGATGATCTCCACACCAAGTGATTCTTTTAACTCACGTATATAAGTTTCATTGTAATCTTCCGGGATATGTTTATTTATGTCTCCCTGGTAGTCAACCTGGGCAATAAAACGATATGGTGAAACAGATAATATCCTGGTTTCCTTAAGTTTCTTTATTGCCCTTATAAGTTTAATTTTATCAACCAGGTCATTAAACATAGACTCAGTCTTTGCCTGGTCACATATCTGTCTTCTATCCAGCTGTGCTGTTATTATTCTACCGTTTTTATATTCAGGACCGCCAACCATCACACAGTCTTCCTCTTTACCGGTAGCAAAAAGCTTATACGGGTTTTTATCCCATTCCCAGAGGTTATATACCACTATTGTTGGTAATCCGGAAAATGCCAGTTTATAATCGCTGAGAGTACCGATAATCAGAACACCGTCAATATTATCCTTAGAGGCCACCAGATCAATAAGGACAGATTCATTGGTAGTACCGGGATCTGTCATATCCCTGACAATAAAATCTATTCCATCGCATTCTTTTTGAAGTTTATCTAATAATTCATTATTCGTTAGAGGATTTTTCGCTGATCCTCCCGGGCCGACATATCCCTGTGACAGAAATACCGTGTAGATTTTTGTATTTTCTCTTTCTATATCCCTGCTATAGGAATAATTGCCAATAAGCATAGAAACAAATAGGATTAGTATTATCTTTCTCATAAATTCTAATATCTAAATATCATTATCATTAATAGAATAGTATAAAGTTAAATATTTTATTAATAATCATTTTTCATTATCCCCTATGCTATTTTGAATATATCCTAAGTATGCTATAGTATTACTGCCTGGCGTCTTACTCATTAATCAAGCTCAAAGTATAAAAATCTGTATAGTAATATTTGATGGGCAAGGAAATAGTAAAAACAGGAAGATTAATTCTTTTTCATAACCTAAAAGGAACCGGTAGAATTATTGTCATTAGTCGCTAATAAAAAAATACTTCACCTTCATAACGATAATATGAATACATATAATGACATGTCGGGAATAGACCTTTTATATGAAAACATTAACTTTAATGAAATCAGGTCATTTATTAAACAAATTTTATTATATTAAAACCAAAAATATATTCCAAATTGGAAAGAGGAAATTTACCTTGCAGTCTTATACTAATAAGGACTACCATATTAGTATCTATATTATTATTAGTTAATTGCTCCTTTATAACCGGGCAACCACGGGAAAATTTAGACAGTCTTTTATCCATTCTTGAAAAAGCACAGACTACTCAGCAGCGATTTTCAATACTTCTCTCAATTGTTGATTTCTATTCAGCACAAAGCGATTACGAAAAAGCAATACAGTATGCAAAATCAGCTTTGATTGAAGCCGAGAATCATGGAAATAAGAGTGATATTGCACATACACTTTTTATTATAGGAGACCTGCAGGAAACTGTTGACCAATATGACAAAGCCATTGAGAACTATAATTTATCCTACCGTACTTATCTGGAGATAGAAGACAAAAAAGGTATGGCTGATCTATGCTACTCATTGAGTGACATCTTTAAGAAAAAAGGATTCTATAGGCGTTCAATGGAAAGTTGTCTTGAAGGTTTAAATCTATATGAAAACCTCAGTGACACAGCAGGAATAGCGGACATTTACAATTGCATGGGCAGTTTATATAAATATCAGGATGAACTTGGGAAGTCAATTGAGTACTACAGTAAAAGCCTGAACCTCAGGATGAGCATGAATGACCGTGAAGGTATAGCCCTATCATATAATAATATCGGTGTTGTACATGCGATCTCTGGCAATTATGACCTGGCTATGGAATATTATAAAATGGCTCTTGACATCCATATTGAAACGGGTTCTTTAAAAAATGAGGCTATCGTATACGGTAATATAGCTAATGGATACCTGACAAAAGAGGAATATCAAAAAGCCTATGAGTATATTCTCAGAAGCATTAAGATACATGAAGAAATAGATTATAAAAGAGGCATAGCAGTACAGTATCAAACACTTGGCAGGTATTATGATCTTATGGGTAATACTGAGCAGGCAATTAAGAATTACCTGACTGCATATGATAAGTTTAATGAGCTTGGGAGGCTTGAATATCAAGAAAACATCACTTCGATATTGAGTGATATTTTTTCAAGAGAGAGGGATTTTGAAAAAGCATATAAATATTTAAAGGAAAATAGAAGTTTTAGCGACAGCCTTTTCGACATAGAAAAAATGAAGAGCATGGCCACCCTTGAGCAGGAATACTTAAATCTCAGGCAAATAGAAGAACACAGTTTAAAGGACCAGAGGTCAAAGGTATTACTTTTTGCTTCAGCTATTACTTTAACCTTGCTCATTATTATCTTCTCTCTCCTCTATTCAAGGCAGAAAATCAAGCTTAGCCAGCAAAAGTTAAAATTTCATAATATTGAGCTTGAGAAGAAACAGGTTGAACACGACCTTGAACTAAAACAAAAAGAAATAGCCGCATCTACGCTCAGCCAGGCCAGGAAAAATGAAATTATTAATGGTGTAATAAACAAGTTAAAAGCCTCCCTTGATAATCTGAAAGAAGAGAACAAACCGGTTATCACCAATATTATTGATGAACTCAGCGATAACACCAATCCTGATATATGGCAGGAATTTGAAATACGTTTCCTCCAGGTCCACCAGGATTTCTATGATAATCTTATGAAGAAATTTCCTGACCTGTCAACCAATGAGAAAAGGCTGTCTGCTTTTCTGAGACTTGATTTTTCAACAAAGGAAATTTCTTCTATCACTAATCAGTCTCCGCATAGTATTAATATCGCACGTACCCGTTTGCGAAAGAAACTCGGTCTATCAAATAAAGATATTAATCTTGCATTTTTTCTTTCTGAATTTTAAATATTAATCAATTAAGTTCAAATACTTTAAATTATTTACACTTCTCCTGAAAAATCACCTATGTATTAATAATGTATTAATGCCAACATTTAAATGTATCATTTAATAAATACATAACCTGATTGAGTATCAGGTTTGTATACAGCGAATATTATGATATCATCTCTGGTTATCTGAAATTTGAATAAAAGATATTTCAGAATATCATAACCAGAAAAAGCATGACCATAATAATCAGGAAATTCTGTCTGGTACCTCTCCTATTATTTATCTGCTGTTCTTCTTATTCAGATCCGGCTGAAACAAAGAATGATTCAATTATTCTTGCTGCTGTCAGGTATGGTAATACTGAGATACTGGCTGAACTTTTCCGTAACGAAAAAGAGCTTGATAGAAAATACGGTGAGGAAGAACGAACGCTCCTTCCCTACTCCATTGAAAACAATCAGCTATCTGTAACAGAATACCTCCTGGACATCGGTTTTAATGTTGAAAAGAAGGATGAAAATAAAACACCTTTGATGTTTGCTGCTAAATATGGAAGGGATTCGGTAGTGAGGTCATTAATAGACCATGGGGCCGAGATAAATGCAATTAACAGTTTCAGAAATACAGCATTTCATTACGCTGCCAAATATAATAAGCCTGATATTCTGAAGCTGTTATATGAAAAAGGAGCAAATATAAATATCCCGAATGAGGATCAATGGACTGCATTGGACTATGCAATAATTAACAACAATCAAGAGACTGTAGAATACCTTGAATCAATTGGCTGCATTATTTTTAATAAAATAATTCCTGATTACTTCGACGGGCCATATATTGACATTTTAAATGAAGGGGATTTTAGGGTCAATTACCTGGTAAACAGGAATGGTAGAAAAGGAAGCTCAATCTTATCAAGGCAGGTAGACATTTCAGATACCTTAACTCATATAAAGGGTTTCAGGAAAGACAGAAACGAATATTACATCAATACAAATCCTACAATCCCACCATGCATTTATGATACACCATCAAAGATTTTTGTTATGGGCGATATCCACGGCCAGTATGAACGGATGGTTGAAATGCTTATAAGTGGCGGGGTTATAGATGATAAACTGAACTGGTCATGGGGTGATGGTCACCTGATATTTATAGGAGATATTTTTGATCGCGGGGAAGGTGTTATGGAAGCATACTGGCTAATCTATAAGCTGGAACAACAAGCTGAAAACAAAAATGGTAAAGTACATCTTATTATGGGTAATCATGAAGCAATGATCCTCAAGAATGATATTAGATATATTTCAAATAAATACTACAGCCTTACTTCGAATTTAGGACTTAGCTACCATGAGCTATTCTCTGAAAATACAGTGATTGGCAAATGGTTAAAGACAAAAAACGTGGTTGAGAAAGTCGGAAATACATTATTTATTCATGCAGGAATTTCCAAAGAACTACTCTCTTTTGATCTTTCCCTGGAAGATATTAATTCAGGATTCAGGCATTTTCTGAATGAAAGTGATGAGGATAGTTATAACGATATGGACAGATTTCTTATCGGCAGATTCGGGCCTGTTTGGTACCGAGGCTACCTGAAAGCTTCCAGCGGTTATAACGAGATAGATCAGCAGTCACTGGAAGAAGTATTAGAAACATATTCCGCTGATCAGGTAGTTGTGGGTCATACAGAAGTAAATCTTATTCAGCCTGTTAAAAATAAAAAAGTATATCCTGTTAATATTCCGCTGGCCAATAGGCGAATAATCGGCCAGGGCCTACTTATCGAAAACAGGCAGTTCTACAGGGTAACGACAGAAAATAAAAAAACCAAATTAAACTAATAACTAAACTAAATGCGTATGAAAAAAATTATGTCATTGCCTTTTAAACAGGGGCATCATCAGCAGAAAATCTTTTAAGATTCTGATGATAATACGATTAAGATTAATGTATGATTCTCTAAAATCTATTTTCAATGAAAAAAAAGATACTTTTATTAAGTTTTTTAATGTGTGTTGGTCTTCTTTGGCTTAATGCACAGGAATTCCGGGTGACCGGAACAATAACAGACAATACCGGCGAGCCTCTGCCGGGTGTAACAGTCCAGATCAAAGGCAGCTCAACAGGTACAGCCACTGATGTTGATGGAAATTACTCATTACAGGTACCTGGTACTGATGCCGTACTTGTTTTCTCATTTATTGGATATGAGACACAGGAGATCACAGTTGGCGACCAGAGAGTAATTAATATCAGTCTGAATGAGACAACACAGGCGATAGAAGATGTAATAGTTATTGCTTATGGCACAACCACGAAGGCATCATTTACTGGCTCAGCTGCAGTTGTTAAGGCTGAGAAAATTAATAAAATCCCGGTAAGCTCATTTGAGAAGGCCCTGGTAGGTAATATTGCAGGTGTCCAGGTTGCAAACACAACAGGACAACCAGGATCTGGCACCGAGATAAGAATCAGGGGTATTGGGTCGTTTTCGGCATCCAATGAGCCTCTCTATGTTATTGATGGTGTTCCGGTAATGTCTGGATCTCTTAATAGCACAGCAGGCGGTTTACCCACTGGAAATGTAATGTCAACGATTCCATCAGGTGATATTGAGAACATCACTGTTCTAAAGGATGCTGCTGCTGCATCATTATATGGATCCAGAGCTGCAAACGGAGTTATCCTGATCACGACGAAGCAAGGTCGTGAAGGAGTAACAAGGTATAGCCTTAAGTCAGTATACGGCTTTTCAGACTGGGCTGTTGACAACTATAAAACTGTTTCAGGTGAAGATTTTCTTATGCTACACAGGGAATCAATGGAGAACTATTTAGCATCAGGAAATGCACCTCCTGGGTTCGATGTAGATGCAGAAATGTTAGCCAACGATTGGGTTAAACCTGCAGAAGGATTCACTGATTGGCGTGATCACCTGTTCAGAACAGGAATAACAAAAAACATCGAATTGTCAGCTACTGGTGGAACTGAAAAAACACAATTTTATATATCCGGATCTTACTTTGACCAGGAAGGGGTAGCTTATAAATCCAGTATGAAAAGATATTCCGGAAGGGTAAATGTTACCCATAAGGCAAGTGATAGGATTACAGTTGGGATGAATTTCTTAAACTCTTATGGCGACCAGGAAATAGTTGATGGTGGAAGCAGGTATTACGATCCCTTCTATAATTATGCCAGGAACTGCTTTCCAACAGAAGGACCATATCTTGCGGATGGCACCTACAGACCTGAGTTACAGAGTGGCTACTATAACGTAGTAATGGAGCGTGAACTGAATGAAACAAGTGCAAAAATATTCAGAAGTATGAATACCGGATTCCTGGAGATCAGACCGTTAGAATTTCTAACCTTCAGATCAACTAATAGTATTGACTGGATGAATAATGATGATACCCGTTACGCCTCACCTCTTTCAAGATCTGGTGATGATGAGCTTGGTTATGTACGTCTGAGTAACAGAAAAAGGATTACCACAACTACATCCAACCTGCTGACATTTGATAAAATCTTTGCGGAATTTCACCATGTTAATATTATAGCTGCACAGGAGGCAGAGGTAAGAAAGGCTAAAAGGTACTATACAGAAGGTAATGTTCTTCCAAATGAAACACTTCGGAGCATTGGTGCTACAGCAGTTCCAGTTGAAGCTTCCGGATACAGTGAAGGAACAACAATGTTATCATTTCTGTCCAGGTTAAATTATGATTACAGAAATAAGTACTATTTCTCAACAAGTATACGCAGGGATGGTAGTTCAAAACTTGGAGCTGATGAAAGATGGGCTAACTTCTGGTCTGTTTCAGGTGCCTGGAGGTTATCCAGTGAAGATTTTCTTAGTAATCAGACCATTATTGATGACCTGAAGATAAGGGTATCGTATGGAACAAACGGCACTCTTCCACCGGGATATTATGATCACCTGGCTCTATATGCATATTCAAGTACTTATGATGGACAGGTTGCTGCATATGAAAATTCGATTGCTAATTCCAATCTCACATGGGAGCAAAATGCCAACTTCAACATTGGCTTCGATATAACATTATTTAGAAATTTCAGTGCTACCATTGAATACTTTTCCAGGCATACTTCAGATCTTCTTATGAACCTCCCCCTGGCTCCAACTATTGGTGCTGGAAGCACATGGGTAAATATTGGCGAGATGGATAATAAAGGATTGGAATTTGATCTCAGAACAACTAATATTTCCACCAGTGATTTTTTATGGACTTCCACCTTCAACATTACTACATTTGAGAATAAGATTGTAAAACTTAATAAGGGTGAAGATATCATTTACAGCAGATTCATAAGAAGAGAAGGAGAAGCATATAATACATTCTGGTTACCTCTTTGGGCAGGTGTTAATCCTGCAAATGGAGCCCCACAATGGTATATTGTGGATGCGGACGGAAAAAAGACCGGTGAAGTAACCGGAGATATCGGAGAAGCAGATAAGACAATTGCAGGAAAAGCAGATCCTGATTTCTTTGGTAGTTTTGGTAATAATTTTTCATATAAGGGATTTAATCTATCCTTCCTTTTCAATTTCGCAGTTGGCGGCCAGATCTATTATGACTCAGGATATAAATCCTGGAATGACGGACATAAAGCAAAGTATGCTATCCCGGTAAGTCAGCTTGACAGGTGGCAAAAGCCCGGTGATGTTGCCATGCATCCACAGAGGATATGGAAAGGAAATAATGATTCAGACGTAAGATCATCCAGGTTCCTTCTGGATAATGACTTTCTGCGCCTTAAAGATATTACACTATCCTATAATTTACCAGAAACATTAATTAACAGGATGGGTATCAACAATATAACAGTGTATGTACAGGCGACCAATTATCTCACCTGGTGCACCCAGGATATTGGTGATCCGGAACAAAGACCTAATGGAATGATGAATTTCGAGATGCCAAATAACAAAACTATGACCTTTGGGCTTGAGATTACGTTTTAGATAAATTTTTAAATATATTATAATGAAAAAAATAAGATATATAGTAAAACTAATTATGGTTGTCTTGCTGATAGCATCACAATCATGTTCGGAGGATTTTCTTGATGAATTTCCCAGTAATTCTCAGTCTCCTGATAATATAAAAACTATCTCTGATGCCCAAATTGTATTGAATGGAGCATATAATCTTCTGCAAAACAATAATTATTGGAATGCAAAAATGATCACCTATCATGGTGTCAAGGGTGATGATATGCAGACTGCCGAATATGGCAGGATATATATTCAGTATTCCTATTCATTTACTGCTGAAGATATGGAATATTCTGGTAATGGCAGGATCTGGGCACATCCTTATACGGTGATACGACATGTAAATACTATATTATCATTTATTGATGATATTCCTACAGTCGGGGATGCTGAAGCCGAAGCGAAACTGGACATTAAGGGTCAATGTCTTATGATCCGGGCTCTAGCCCATTTTGACCTTTGCAGAATGTTTGGCCGGCAATATTCACATGATAATGGAACCTCATTGGGAATTCCGATCGCAACGGAGATACTGGCCACTGATGCAAAAGTACCCAGGTCTACTGTTGCCCAGGTATATGCACAGGTTATAAATGATCTAAATGCAGCGATCCCTTTACTCCCCGTTACTAAGAGATTAGGGAAAGTAAATGCCTGGGCTGCAAAAACTCTGCTGGCACGGGTTTACTTATATATGGAGGATAATGCCAATGCATATGCCACGGCAACTGATATAATAAACAACGGCCCATACACACTTATGGACAGGGCGGATTATGTTGACTCCTGGGCCAACGAAAACGGATCCTCT
>DOZA01000232.1 GCA_003518245.1 Bacteroidales bacterium
GTGGTTCTTATTCTTCTTTCTTTGAATGCCTGTAATAAATCTAATAGATTTGAGAAGCTTAAACCAAATATACTCTGGCTGGTGAGCGAGGACAACAGTCCGTTTCTTGGATGCTATGGTGATTCCCTGGCCTTTACACCAAACCTTGATAAACTGGCATCCATGGGTGTCAGATATACCGGGGCATATGCCAACGCTCCCGTATGTAGCGCCGCCAGGTCGACCCTGATAAGTGGAATGTATGGCATTCGCCTGGGGATTTATCATCACAGAAGTGCCCATCCAATACCGCAGAGCTTCAAGCCATATCCCATTTACTTCAGGGAAGCAGGTTATTATTGTACTAATAATGCAAAGAAGGACTATAATCTGGTTAACGATTATGACTGCTGGGATGAATCGAGCAGGGAAGCACATTATAAAAACAGGAATCCAGGCCAGCCGTTTTTTGCCATCTTCAATATAGGAGAATCACATGAATCAAGTACTTTCCCAAGGACCGTAACTCAACGGAGGGAATCAAGGGCCTATCCTCCTGAATCTCGGTTGAGACCTGAGCAGGTTATACTTCCTCCATATCATCCTGATCTACCCGAAATAAGACAGGAATGGGCTGACTATTACGATGCTGTAACACTGATGGATGAGAAGGTAGGGGAAAGATTAAAAGAGATGGAGGAAGCAGGACTCACTGACAGCACAATAGTGGTTTATTATTCTGACCATGGTGGAGGTATGGCAAGAGGTAAAAGATCTGTAAAAGAGTCCGGTACACACGTCCCCATGATTATTTACTTTCCGGAAATGTACAGACAACTGGCACCAGCAGGAAGCGGAGAAACTGTTGACAGGCTGGTGAGTTTCGTTGATCTTCCTGCAACTATGTTAAGTATTATGGGCGCAGAAATTCCTGGACATATGGATGGTGAACCATTTTTGGGAGAGAGACAGACAAAACCACGAGATCATGTATTCCTTTACAGAGGAAGGATGGATTCAAGATATGATTTTGTAAGGGCTGTAAAAACAGATAAATACCGCTATATCAGGAATTATACACTATACCGTCCATATGGACAGCCTTATATCTATGCAGAGAATGCAAGGACAACACCATTATGGAGAAAAACATGGCAGGAAGGAAAATGTGATAGTATTCAGAGTATTTACTGGGAACTAAAACCTGGTGAAGAATTATATGATGTTGAAAAAGATCCTCATGAAGTCAATAACCTGGTTAATGATCCGGATTATGCTGACCAGCTCAGTCAAATGAGAAATATCTGCAACAGGGAGATAATCAGTAACAGGGATGTCGGATTCATTCCCGAATCAATATATTCCGTATTCGCAGGTGACAGCACCATATATAATTATGCACAGAGTGAAAAGTATGATCTTGAAGGTATAATGGAAGTTGCGGATATGGCAATAAAGAAAGATCCCGGGAACTTGAATTCATTAATTGTTAAAATGAGTGATCCTGATCCAATTATAAGATACTGGGCTGCTCTGGGTGCTGTTATTCTAAGGGGAAAAGCCCTGGATGCCAGGGAGAAATTAATTGATCTTATTAAGGACGAATATCCTGAGGTAAGGATAGCTGCTGCAGAAGCACTGGCTTATATCGGCGAACAGGAGCTGGCAGTTGAAGTACTTAAAAATGAACTCAGGTTTGATGAGAATAAGGATAAATATGTATATGTATATGCTGCCAATGCATTACAATATATAGATAAAGAATATGTAAATCCATTAGTGCCTTTCCTGGAAAAAATTGCAGAAGATGAGAGATATGATTATGCATGCAGAACAACAGGATACCTGTCTAAGGAGTTGAGGGATGAATAGAAGTACTACTAATAGAAACCAAAAACCAATCTTATGAAATACATCAAATATTTATTATTCATCTTTTTCCTGTTAGCAACATTACTGAATGTAACAGGGCAGACTATCACTCAGGAAGAATTGGAAGAGATAGCTATTATCGAGCAAAAGGTTATGATGCCCATGCGTGATGGAGTGCGTTTATGTACTGATATCTACAGACCAAAAACAGATGAGCCGGTTCCTGTTATTTTCTCACGAACGCCATATAACTTTAATGCCTTCAGGAATGGTGAACCTAATGTAGGGTTATACAGGAGAGCCTATGCAGCTGTTTCCAGGGGCTATGCTTACGTAGTCCAGAATGAGAGAGGCAGGTATTACTCGGAAGGGAAGTGGGATATTCTGGGGACACCTCTCACAGATGGTTATGACGCTTTCACATGGATGGCTGAACAACCATGGTGCAATGGGAGAATTGGCACTCAGGGTTGTTCATCTACCGCTGAATGGCAGATGGCAGTCGCATCACTCGACCATCCTGCACATGCTGCTGTGGTACCTATGGGTTTTGGTGCCGGAGTGGGAAGGATTGGTGATTATTATGAGCAGGGCAACTGGTATAGAGGAGGAGCACTTCAACTGCTCTTTTCTAATTGGCTGTATTATACCCAGCATGATATTTACAAGCCCCGACCACCGGAAGGAATGAATCAGGAAGACCTGTTGAGAATACAACGCTTTTATGATCTGGATCCTGAGATGCCGGAAGTAGACTGGTCTGAAGCATTCTGGCACCTGCCAGTAATTGATCTTTTCAGTTACCTGGGAGCATCACAGAATATCTGGAAGGAAATGATGACCAGGAAACCTGATGATGATATATGGTATGAAGGTGGATTATACCACGATGATATGCCCTTTGGCACACCCGCGTTCTGGTTTATCTCATGGTATGATATTGCTTCCAGTCCAAATATTGCATTGGTAAATCATATACACAATAACATAGAGGACAATGAAGTTGCTGATAACCAGTTTATGGTTATATCACCATCGAGACATTGTGGATTCTGGGGAGACTCGGAAAATACTATTATCGGTGAAAGATATGTAGGTAACGCATATCTGAATTATGACAGTCTCATATATGCATGGTTTGATTTCTGGCTAAAGGATAAAGATAACGGTATTACCGGTGATCTTCCGTATGTACAATACTATACTATGGGATCAAATAAGTGGCAGACTGCTGATGAGTGGCCACCGGAAGATACGGAGATGGTTTCCTATTATCTTTATAGTGGAGGGTGTGCAAACAGCCTTAACGGTGATGGTTCCCTGAGCACACGACCCCCCGGGGGGAATGACAATCCTGATACATATTTCTATGATCCTCATAATCCTGTTACATCTTATGGAGGTAATTTCTGTTGCTATGGTAATGCAATAGAGGTTGGCTCCTTTGATCAACGGGCAATGGAAATGAGGAATGATATCCTTGTTTACACTTCAGATGTCCTGGAAGAGGGTATCGAGGTAACCGGATTTATTGAAACTGTATTGTATGTTTCTTCTGATGTTAAGGATACTGACTTTACTATTAAACTTATTGATGTATACCCCGATGGACGAGCCTTTAACCTGGACGAGACAATTCAAAGAGCAAGATACAGGGAAGGTTATGACAGGGAAGTTTTTATGGAACCGGGGAATGTATATAAATTAGAACTTACACCTATGTGTACAAGTAATTATTTTGAGAGAGGGCACAGGATACGTATTGAGGTATCAAGCAGCAATTTTCCGCGTTTCGACAGGAACCTTAATACCGGGGGTAATAATTACGACGAATCGGAAGGTATTGTAGCAACTAACTCGATACATCATTCAAGGAAGTATCCTTCAGCTATCATTCTTCCAGTAGTTAAGAAAGACTATTAAAAGGCTGTTATCATAGAAAATCAGCTTTTTTGTTTTCTCATTTAAATAATTCTAATTAAAAACAATATTTCAATATGGTAATTGACCTGAGAAGCGACACTGTAACACGCCCGGGGAAGGAAATGCTTGAATATATGATTCAAGCACCCGTGGGGGATATGGTGCTTGGAGATGATCCAACGGTGAATGAGTTGGAGGCAAAAGCATCCGGTATGTTCGGTATGGAAGCAGCTCTTTTCTGTCCTTCAGGGACAATGACAAACCAGATAGCTGTCAAGATACATACAGACCCGGGAGATGATGTAATATGCAGTAAATTATCCCATATTTACCAGAACGAAGGCGGAGGTATTGCATTTCATTCGGCTGCATCAGTGACATTGATTGAAACAGAAAGCGGAGTATTTACAGGTGACGATGTACTCGCTTCTATTCAACCTGATGACCCTCATAAGCCCAGAACCAGGCTCGTCTCAGCTGAAAATAGTGTAAATATGGGTGGTGGTGCGGTCTGGAATCTTGAAGAATTAAGAAAAATTGCTGCGATATGCAGGGAAAAGAAACTTGCCTTTCATCTGGATGGAGCCAGGTTGTTTAATGCTATTGTAAAAAACCATGAAAACATTTATGATTATGGAGAACTATTTGATACGATTTCAATATGTTTGTCAAAAGGCCTGGGTGCACCCGTGGGTTCAATTTTGCTCGGCAACAGGGATTTGATTGCAAGAGGAGTAAGATTGAGGAAACTAATGGGCGGTGGTATGAGACAGGCTGGATTTATGGCTGCAGCCGGCTTGTTTGCTCTTGAAAATAACATTGAAAGACTGGAAGAGGATCATAAACATGCAAGAAAAATAGCTGAAGCTTTGAAAGGATGCAAATGGATTGATCATATTGCCCCGGTGCAAACGAACATTATAATTTTTAAATTAATACCTGCTCTCAATGCTTCTGAAATTGTCAAAATACTGAAAGACGATGATATCCTGGCACTGGATATTGGGAATAACTGTATTAGAATGGTTACTCACCTCGATATAACCTCAGATATGGTTGATAAGGTAATTAAAAGTATAAAATCAACCCGGTTTTCTTAACTACTGCATTTTGTACTAGTTCATATAATAAACATCCGGATCTTCTTTGGATAAATACAATTATGCCCATTAATCTAACCAAACCAATTACACACTTATGATAAAGTTTAATGCCTGACGTAAAAGCGTATTTTTATTATCTTTGAAGGTAAAGGAATTCTCATTGTTATGAAAAAAATATTTTATCTGAGTGTTTTAATTATTTTCGTATCTCTTGCAGGGTGTAGATCAATCGATAAGATGATTGAAAAACCCAATGTACTGTTCGTAGCTATTGATGACCTGAATGACTGGACTGGTTATATGGGAGGGCATCCCCAGGCTTTAACTCCCAATCTTGATAGATTTGCCAATAAAGCAGTAAGTTTCAGAAACTCATATTGTTCAAATCCTGCCTGTAATCCCTCACGCACAGCTGTAATGACAGGTTATGCACCTCATACATCAGGTGTATATTCAAATTATCAGGACTGGCGTGAGGTTATCCCTGAACGTATTACAATAGGTCAGTACTTCCGTGAGCATGGGTATTATTCTGCTGGAGCAGGTAAGATCTTTCATTATCATATGATCGATTCAGCTTGCTGGGATGAATATTGGCCATCACAGTTGAAAAATATGCCTGATGACTATATGCCGGAAAGAGGAGAATCAGGCACCATAAACATGCCTGTATTTGAGAATATGTATATGATGTTCGACTGGGCTCCTTTGGATATTCCTGATTCACTGATGGGTGATTATAAAAGTGTTAAGTGGGTAGCAAACAAACTGAATGAGGATCACGAGAAACCATTTTTTCTTGCCTGCGGTATTTACCGACCACATCTGCCATGGTATGTTCCACGTAAATACTTTGAACTGTTTCCTTTTGATTCGCTGCAATTACCTCTGGTTCTTGAGAATGATCTTAATGATCTGGGTGAAC
>DOZA01000092.1 GCA_003518245.1 Bacteroidales bacterium
CCCCTTATCTGGGCAAAAATTATTTCAACTCCCAGCCCAACTATATAGCTAACCAGGAATAGGGGGAGGAATTTCAGGAAGCCAAACCAGACCATTTCCCAGAACCCGGCCTGTACATTAATCGACTGGTAGTATTGCAGCCCAATATTATATATACCAAACAACATAGCAGGAATCAGGGCAATCCAAACAGTTATCATCACCCTCTTCATGTCAATGCCATCTCGTATATGAGACCCTCTGGAGGTCACCCTGTCAGGCACAAAGATTAAAACCTCTACAGCATCGAATAAGGAATGGAGCTTTTCAAGTTTACCACCCTCTTCAAAATGAGGTTTTATCTTATCTATTTGTTTTCTTAATGCTTTCATTATTAAGATAATACTTTTTATTGTTTTAACTCATCTCCTGAACCATCAGGTCAAGTCCCTTACGGATGATTGACTGTATCTCTGTTTTAGAGGGGCATATAAATTCGCAAAGAGCAAAATCTTCCTCTGCAACTTCATATATGCCCAGTTGTTCCATCTTATCTATATCCTCCACAAGAATAGATTTGAGCAACTGCATGGGATATATATCCATTGGAAGGACTTTTTCATATTCACCTGTAACAACAAATGCCCTCTGGCCGCCATGCAGATTTGTGTCGAGGCGGTATTTTTTAGCGGGCATCTGCCAGGTCAGGAAAGTGCGTGAGAGGCTGAATTTTTTCAATCCTGGTGTTATCCAGCCGAAAAACTCATAGTGGTTACCCTCGGGAATAACAGTAACAACAGAATCATAATAACCCAAAAAACCGTCTGGCTGTATTTTCTTGCCTGTTAATACATCACCACTTATAAACCTTACATTATCTGAATTAATATTATCCTTTATTATATTGCTTATACTGGCACCCGTACGCGTTCGATAGTATCTCGGCTTTTCAACTTCTGAACCTGCCAGTGCTATTATCTTATCAGGTGCATAAATACCTTCATTGAACAATCGACCTATCGATACTATATCCTGAAGGTTTACATACCAGACTGATTCACCCTTATTGACGGGTTCGATATGGTGTATCTGTATACCAACATTACCTGCAGGATGAGGTCCTGAAAAATAATTAATCTCAACACCTGGTGTGTCTTTCAGCACCGATGAGCTTGTGCTGGTACTCAAACTCAGGTATACATTTCCTTCAGTAAGCTTCTTGAGCACTTTTATTCCTGTAAGGTAATCTTCCCCGGGTAAAAGTTCAATAATATAATCATAGTCGGCAGCCAGGGGAGCAGTATCAAAACCACTGATGAATATTGACCTTGGAATATCTTCAGGATTCGCAACTATATTATATGGCCTCTGTCTTACCACTGGCCACAAACCTGACCCGAGAAGCTTTTCCTTTATAGCTTCCGGGCTCAGTTTCTCAGGATCACCCTTACCAAAATTGATATAATCATCACCCCGCACTTCCATCACTATTTCCAATATCCTTCGACGCTCTCCCCTAACAATATCCAGCACCACACCGCTGACGGGAGATGCATATTTCACTTTCTCATTTTTCTTATCAAAGAACAGTGTTGTTCCCGCCTTAACTTCAGCACCGGGCTTAACACACATTTTAGGAACTACACCCGGAAAGTCAACAGGTTTAACTGCAAACCTGCCGGGGCTATCCTCTGGCATCAGAATCTCGTCGGCCTTGCCTTCTAACCTGATATTCAGTCCTTTACGCAACTTTATTTGTTTGGACATACAGACTTTTTTATAGTTTAAAACCAGATCGAAAATTCATTCAATGTTAATTTCTTAACACAAAGAAATGACAAATATCACAAATTCCCAACATCTAACAAAAATACCCCTACGATGATTCTAAGGCAGTGTTATAAAACATATATTGTTTTGATACGCCTTATGAGTTTAATTGAGTAAGGGCGGTTAATTATTTATCTGGTAAATATTTTTATAAACCAGTATTGCAATTGAAGGCTCGCATCCTGATACCAAAACTTGCTAACTTATCCTGATTTTCATATGAATCTCCTGGTTGATCTCATATAACAATCCCATTCCTTACCAAATTTTTCAGAAAAAGGAAAGTTCTTTCTCCCACACCGTCTAAATAGTAATCATTAAGATACTCAATCCTTTTTTTTACCATCTCAATTCTAAAGAGAAGAACAGGTAGTCCTTTTATATAATTGATAAGATCCTCGTTTGAGATTGTTTTATCTCCTGATGTTTCAAAATTATCTTTTAAACAAGTCAGACATTATCAGTATTAATTAAAGCTTTAATAAAAAAATCCTTATTTAAGGAAAGGCTCCTAACGATTACTGTGATTCAATCAAGATGAAATTAATACATACCTACTCAGAATTTTGAATATTTTCCAACCTGTAAAAAATACTATTTGGTTTAAAAATCACCGGGTTATTACTGCATTGGGCACTATATTATCAGATATTTCGTTTAAATATTTAATTTTAGGACTATGAAAATATCATCAAGACACTGGTTTCTATTATTAATACTGACATTTCTTGTTTCAAATTTTATTGGAGCACAGGATATTCCCGAGGGAGAAATAAAATCTGTCAGGTTGCACCGTGAGGAATGGAACCTGTCATACCCCATTATAAAACTCGGGTCAGATGAAAAGCTGGTACTGCACTTTGATTTACTGGGTAATAATATTGAAACTTATTATTATACTTTTATACATTGTGATAAAGACTGGAATCCAAGCAGCGTTTTCGAATCGGAATATCTTGACGGTTTCACTGAAAACCAGCTCCAGGATTATAAAATGTCATTCAATACTACCGTTAACTATATTCATTACAGTTTAACATTTCCCAATAATAATGTCTCTTTCAAGATATCAGGTAATTATATAATCAAAGTTTACCCTTTCGGCGAACCTGATGCCCCTGTTATAACCAGGCGATTTATGGTAAGTGAAGGTATCGCAGAAATAAGTGCTTCCACACTGCGTTCAAAACTAACGGGGTATTATCTTACTGGCCAGCAGGTTGATTTTAGGGTTAACCATGCATCAATGAATATCCAGGATCCATATAATAACATTTACAGCACCATACTACAGAACTGCAGATGGGATAATGCCAGGAAGAACCTTAAACCCGATTTTACAGGTAATTACAGCCTGGAATATAATGGATTGTCCGATTTGAATATTTTCCCTGGTGGCAGTGAATACAGGTATTTCGACATCAAGAGTATAAGATACCAGAGCGAGTATATAAAAAAGATAGATAATATATTCGGTTATTATCATGTTGAACTGAGGGAGTCTGAAAACAGGGCAGCCCGGCAGTATTTCTACTGGCAGGATTTCAATGGCAAATATTATATAGCTCACCAGGAAGGAATTGATCCTCATACCGATGCTGACTATGTTTATGTTTATTTTACGCTACCTTCCAGATTGCCGGTTAATAATGATATTTATATATTTGGGGAGCTCACTGAATGGGCACTGAACGACAAAAACAAGATGCATTACAACCATGAAAACGGTGTATATGAATGCCGGTTATTTCTGAAACAGGGCTGGTATAATTATATGTATGCTGTAAAGGATGATAATCTATCGGCCTCCCTGTTCAGAAAATTTGAGGGTGATCACTACGAAACTGAGAACGATTATCTTATTCTTAGCTATTACCGCGATCCGAACAGCAGGTATGACCGACTTATAGGACACAAGGTGATAAATACACTTAACACGGGACGATAAAATCAGTGCTTTTTATGTACATCAATACCATACTGCATATAAATCGTATGCTGCAGGGTTTTCAATATTTCGGTCATATACTGGCTGACCGCTTTCACTGAACCCGGCAGGGTATAAATAAGACACTTACCCATGATTCCTGCTACCGAACGGCTGAGAAGTGCATTCGGTTTTTGCATACCATATTTTATACGTATATAGTCCATGATGCCAGGTATCTCAGAATCAATCAGGGCATTAACCACGTCTACAGTAATATCCCTCGGACCTATTCCTGTTCCGCCGGTTGTAATAATTATATTATAAGTCTGAGAATATTTATTAAGCAGATGTCGGAGCTTTGACTTATCATCAGGTATTATTTCTGTCTTCGTTTCCAGAGACCACCCAGTATCATTGAAATATGCAACCATCATATCTTTCACCTTTGGACCGCTAAGGTCCTGGTACCTGCCATCAGCTGCCCTGTCAGAAAGGGTTACTATGAGCACTTTAAACTTATCAGGTAATTTCATTATGTCTTCGTTTTTTCTATAAGCCGTATATCAGCCATTACCATATTCTTATCAACGGCTTTGCACATGTCATAAACTGTCAGCAGGGCTACTGATACGGCTGTAAGTGCTTCCATTTCCACACCTGTTTTTCCCATGCACCTTGCTTCGCTTTCGATATCTACACCCTTTTCCGTAAGAGTGGCTGTTACTGTTACCACGCTAAGGTTAATATTATGGCACAGGGGTATGAGTTCAAATGTTTTTTTTCCTGCTTGCACTCCAGCTATTTCAGCAGTAGTAAGTACATCGCCTTTTTTAATCTCATTCTTTCTGATAAGATCAATTGTGGTAAGGGATAGTTGTATAGAACCCCTTGCCCTTGCAATTCGTTGTGAATCAGGTTTATTACCCACATCAACCATTCGGGCTCGTCCCTGACTGTCAGTATGCGATAGTTCTTTCATAAAATGGAAATAAAGATAAAAGACAAAAGTATAAAGATAAAAGTATAAAGGAAAAAGTATAAAGGAAAAAGTATAAAGGAAAAAGTTGAGGCGAAGCGTAGACCCCGGCTTAAGATAAGCTATCCACCTATATTATAGAAATGCCCGTTATGGTTAACTGTACCACATTCGGGTTTGTTTTCTACTGCCAGCTTTATTGCTTTTTTAGCTCCCAGTTCCCTTACACTGTACTCCAGGTCATTGAAAAGACAGGGTTTTACCTTTCCATTTGCTGTAAGTCTCAGCCTGTTACATTTTATGCAGTTTCCTCCATCGCCTCCTTCAACCACTGCGAATTCACCACGTTCAAGATTCATCTGTTTTATATATCTTATTTCCAGTCCCATTCTATCTGCATAGTCTTTCACCTTTTTAGCATCATACTCTTCTTTTGAATTTTTAACAACACAATTCAGC
Source organism: Bacteroidales bacterium (assembly GCA_003518245.1). Taxonomy (GTDB): domain Bacteria; phylum Bacteroidota; class Bacteroidia; order Bacteroidales; family VadinHA17; genus UBA9300. The sequence continues at coordinate 5,175 of DOZA01000092.1, forward strand.
TTGACAGGTGTCAATCCTGCCTCAATAGCAGCATCAATGCCCTTAAGTGTGTCATCCAGGTTCCCTCCCCTTGTTATCCATCTGAACTTATGCGGGTCCATTGAGTCAAGGCTGACATTCACCCTTTGCAATCCTGCTTCTGATAGTGGCCTGGCATATTGTTCCAGCAATGTACCATTTGTTGACATGGCAAAGTCTTTTATACCGTCTATTCCTGTAATCATTTTAACCAGTTCGACCAGGCCCTTTCGCACCAGCGGTTCACCACCAGTAAGCCTTACCTTATCTATACCCATTTGAACTGCGGTTTTCACAAAGTCAGTTATTTCATCATAACTGAGAATATCATCATGCCTCATCAGTTTTATACCTTCAGGTGGCATACAATAGCGGCATCTCAGGTTACACCTGTCAGTAACCGATATTCTCAGGTAATTTATCTTCCTGTTATATCTGTCGTACATCAACTATTTCTCCCTTTTTTATTTCACTTACACCCACCGGTATTTTCATTACCCCGTATGCTCCCGGTAAAGCATTTATATGTGCTGATCCATGATATTCAACAGGAGTCACTGATTCATCATCATTTATATTTACGGGTACCCATGCCATTCTTCTTGTGCGTCTACGGGAATAATCCTTTGCCAGTTTATGCTTTCTATCACTCTCAGATTGTATTGCTCCCATAGCTCTGTGTATCATTGCTTTAACAAAAAGTTCAAATTGTATAAATGAAGATACGGGGTTTCCCGGCAGGCCGAATACCAGGGCATCTTTATGCACACCAAAAGTAGTTGGTTTTCCTGGTTGCACTGCCACCCTGTCGAAGATTATTCTTACACCGGCTTTTTGCAATACAGCAGGGACCATATCAAAATCACCCATTGATACTCCACCGGTAAGGAGAATAATCTCGCATTCAGATATTGCCCTTTTAAGCATTTCAAATATCTCCTCCTCCTTATCGTGAGCTATTCCATAATAATAAGCTTCTGCTCCGGCTTTCATCGTTTGAGCTATTAACTGGTATGCATTACTGTTACGTATATGTGATGGCTTCGGTTTATTATGTGGTTCCACCAGCTCATTACCCGTACTTATTATACCCACCCTGAGGGGTTTGCTAACCGGCACCCTCACTGCTCCGACGGTTGCCAGTACAGCTATATCCTGAGGTTCTATTCGTTTACCTGCCAGCAGTACCGTATCTCCTTTTTCTATATCTTCTCCACGCTTTGCTATATTATTTTTTCCCGGTTTACCTGTAAATTTAACCCTGTCATTATCTTCCTGTGCATCTTCAACCATAAATATCCAGTCAGCGCCATCGGGTAATGCAGCACCGGTCATTATCTTAGCGCATTCACCTGTTTCAATCCTTTTTTTTGCTGTCACTCCAGCAGGCACAACTTCATTTATCACCAGTTCTTTAAACAGGTCCTCCCTGCGGCAGGCATAACCATCAACGGCAGTTTTATTAAAAGGAGGCATATCAATATCACTCTTAATATCCTCAGCAAGAAACCTTCCCAATGAATCTATCAAGGGTACGTATTCAATTTCACATCCAGGTTTATATTCTTCCGTTATTGCTATAGCTTCTTCGTATGTTATCATTTCAAATCAGAATTTATATTATTCTTATACTATCAGGAGAGAAAGATAAAAAGACGGTCTTTCCTGCTTTAAGGAAAAAACTTTCAGTCTCATTTTTACTAATTAGAACATGGTACCTGTCGCCGGCATCAACAAGCAGTTCATAACCTGATTCAGCCCGGTTTATTTCTATAACTGTAGCTTCTATACAATTATTCATATCCTTTTGTTCTTTAAGCGACAGGTTTATTGAATCACTCTTCAATATCATCAGTCCATTATCCGGGTAATTACCTTCGGGTAGTTCATATTTACAATTAACAGACTCGGCAAATGTTTTTCCTTCCTGATTATTTATTTTTACACTGAAGAAATTGCGGATTCCTGCAAATCTTGCCACAAATCTATTTACAGGATTTGAGAAAACACTATCAGGATCTCCCACCTGCAATATTTTACCTTTATGTATAACACCTACCCTGTGTGCAAGACGTACTGCTTCACTGTAATCATGAGTTACATGCATCATTGTGATACCCATTGAATTAATCTTTCTCAACAATCGTCTTACATCATCCCTCAGCGGGGCATCAATAGATGCCATTGGTTCGTCAAGAAGTATTATATCAGGTGAAGTAACAAGTGTGCGGGCAACTGCAACTCTTTGTTTCTCGCCTCCTGACAGTCCATTGATCTTACGATCAAGCAAATGCCTGATATTAACACTCTCAGCCATTTCACTAACTGCATTGCCGATTTTCTCTTTCTTAAGTTTTTTTATCCTCAAAGGATATGCAATATTTTCATAAACCGTGAGATGGGGAAAAATAGCATAGTCCTGGAATACCATACCTGTTTTTCTATTCTGTATCTTTTCCCCGGTAATATCCCTGCCATTGAGATAAATACTCCCTGTATCAGGTGATTTTAAACCGGCAATCAGTTCCAGTAATTGTGACTTACCTGCACCCGAACGGCCCAACAGTATAAAATACTCTCCCTTTTGTATGCTAAGGTTGATATCCTTAAGCATGAAATTATTATATGATTTTGATATATTCTTAAGTTCAAGCATTTAATAATTGTTTAGGCTTGCTCTTTTAATTGTTCTGTTAGTTCGACTAGAAAACACTCTAATTATTATAAATATTACCAGTGCTACCAGGATAAAGAACAATGATGCAGGCCTGGCATATGATAATCCAAACTGGTTAAATCTTTCATATATTAATACAGGAGCTGTCATCGGGTGATATGCAATAATTACTATAGCACCGAACTCGCTCATACCCCTGGCAAACATCATAATAAAACCTGAAGCAATATTTCTCCATGTAAGAGGTAGTGATACAGTAAAAAACATCCTCAGGGGTGTAGCACCAAGGTTCATAGCTGCTTTTTCCAATCTTTCAGGTACAGCTGCAAAGCCGTCTCTTGCAGCATTTATAAGAAATGAGAGACTTACAAAAGCCATTGCCAGGGCTATGCCTACCGGGTTACCAACCAGGTTCAGACCAATTGCATCTGCAGCTTTACCAAGTAAGCCATCGCGTGATATAAATCCGAGCAATGCTATGCCGGCAGCAGAATGAGGTAATACTATCGGCAGGTCAATCAGTCCCTGTACTATTTGCTTACCTGTGAAGTTGTACCTTGCCATCATCCATGCAAAAGGAATGGCCATAAATGAAAAAACAAGTGTCGCCATAAAAGCAACAGAAAGAGTCAACCAGACACTATCCTGTACTTCTTCATCCCTTACCGTCTCGAAAAATTCAGCAGGTGTGGTATCCAGTACCATCCCTATCAAAGGTGCCAGGATAAAAAGAAGTACCAGTGAAGACAAGACCAGTACCACCCAGTGAAAAATACTTCGCTTATCCATATAAGAACCAGTCTAAATTATTCTTTTGGTCATGTATAATTTTGCATGTCGGTAAAAATAGGAATAATACCTTAAAAAGCAGGCATTTTTATCTTTTAAAGATTCCCAGGATTTTTTCAGGAATGTTATCCGTATTACCAGATAAATACAGACTGATTGGTGACTGGCCATTTCCCCTGAGAATATCTCTCCCTCTTTCACCCAGGAAGAAATACAGAAAGTCCAGGGCTTCCTTCCTGTTTGGGGCATCATCAAGCAATGTAATACCGTAAATCATACTGCTTCCCTTTATCTTTAACTTTTCCCCCGGTTTATTGCCGGTGATGTCCACACTAACGGATCCGTATAAGTTTTCGAAATTCGGATCCGAGAGATTTAATTCAGGAGGCAGCTTTATATACTGCAGACCATGTTGTTCACATATTGATCTATATTCAATAATATAGTCAAGAGCCTTTGTTTCAAGCAATGCTACAAGATCCACACCTTTGGGTCTGATCATATTTACATCCTTAACAATCAGTTTAGCTGCCAATTTCTCATTGCCATAGTATTCAGAAGCCAGTTTAAACAACATCACTGTCCGGTAACCGCAGGGGTCGGCATCGGGGTCGGCACGTCCGAATACCACATCGTCATTACCCAGTATTTCATGCCAGTTATCAGGTCCAATAATATCTGAGTATGCTGATTTATCGTGGTAAGCTATTACCATTTCATTTGTTGCAAACCATATATTCCAGTCTGTATACTCCGGCATAAGGAATTTCTCTATTACCTTATAGTCAGCTGTTGCCAATATATCGCATGGTTTACCTATCTCTGTAATTTTTCGGGCACAGGCAACACTCCCAGCCCCCTCCAGTTTAATATTTATACCCGGGTTGCTCTTCATATATTCACGGGTTATCTGCTTTAGAGGAACAGAAAGGCTCCCGGCATGAAAAATTATTATCTCTTTTTCATTTTTGCCATTACAGGAAGCCAGAATAAACAGAAAAATGCAGAGAAAAAATCTTATTATCTTATTCCTGTTTTTCATCAGGATTAGTATTTATACTCCAAAAAAATCTCCTTGTAATGTCTTTCATGGAAGCGTTGAATTGATTTGTAAGCTCATTATATGCATCCATTAGCTCATTACCTTCAACTGTAAGGTGAGTATATCCCCCTTCAGCTCCACCCCGATGTTTCTCAACAAGGCTGAACCCCAGTTTATCTTCCACTTCCTTGATTATACCCCAGGCTTTACGGTAGCTAATATTCATTTCTGCAGCAGCTGAAGCAAGTGAACCCGTTGTTCTTATTGCATCCAGCAAGCCAAACCCTTCACAACCGAGTATATTTTCATTATCTACCTTTTCAAGATTTATATGGTACTTTAGGAATACGTCGTAATATTTTGATCCTTTAGGTCCTGCCATATTATTTTACTGCTTCTGTTCTGGTCATCGATCCACACCAACCGTTCATTTTGATCTTCCGGAATCTGCTAAATTATTTATACACGCATCTGTATGCTGAAGGTTCTTTAACCTCTAGCTTAAAGTTGCTGTCTTTTTCTACAATAAAAGTCTCTCCTTCCTTATATTTCTTCCATTCGGTTTCGCCCGGCAGCAGTACAGTGAACATACCTGAAATAACAGTCATGTATTCAACCGTGGATGTACTAAATTCATAATCACCCGGAGACATAACGCCAATGGTTGCTGAGCCACCTGCA
>DOZA01000387.1 GCA_003518245.1 Bacteroidales bacterium
CATCTGATTTAATTTGCTTTCAAGTGATCCTTCTAAAAACAATAAAGGTTGCAACTTCTCAATAGATGAAGAAGGTATCCCTTTTGCTTCCAGTTCTTTGTTCACATTTTCTATTCCTGTTTTATCCAGTTTATCAATGGCAATAGTTATATCCGTAATCTTCTCCTTTTCTCCAATCTTTTCTGCAATACCTGTTAGCAACTTCCTGTTGTTTAATTTTATCTGTTTACGCACAGATAAGCGTGAAAAGACATCATCAATAATTTTTATAAGCTCATATTCATTAAAAAGGGAGATGTCGCCTATAACATCTACATCACACTGGTAAAACTCCCTGTACCTTCCTTTTTGAGGTTTATCTGCCCTCCATACTGGCTGTATCTGGTATCTCTTAAAAGGGAAGCTTATGTCATTACGATGTTGTACTACATACCTGGCAAAAGGAACAGTAAGGTCATACCTTAAACCTTTCTCAGATATCTTTGATGACAGTTGTGCAGTGCTGGCCTTAAGAAGGATATCTTCACTTAATTTTGATTTATAATCGCCCGAATTAAGGATCTTGAACAGTAACCTGTCTCCTTCTTTACCATATTTACCCAGCAGTGTGGAAAGGCTTTCCATTGCAGGAGTTTCAATTGGCTGATAGCCGTACAGTCGAAAAACCGAGCGTATTGTATTAAAAATATAATTCCTCCTGATCATTTCAGCAGGTCCAAAGTCTCTTGTTCCTTTTGGAATACCGGGGCCTTTTGCCATTAATCCTATGAGATTTGATTAAGGCATAAAATTAAGAAAAAACAATCTATTATTGGAATCCATTATTTCAGTTTTCCAGGAAAATGTTATTTTGATTTTGATACCTGCTGCCAGGTGATGGCATCACTGTATGAACGGTATACTTATGGGATATTTGTAATCTTCTCCTTGTGCTGCTTTAATACTTGCAATAATAACGCACACAAGCTCCACGATAAGTAAAGCTGCCAGAATTACAAACCCTATAACTATAAACATTAAAGGGATACAAAGAACCGTATAAAGCAGCATTGATAACTGAAAATTCAGAGCAGATTTACCGTTCTGATCCACAAAAACAGATTCATTCTTTTTGGCTGACCAGCAGATCAGTGGCCCTATTATGCCTCCAAAAGGTATAATTAAACTTGAGAAAGTGCTGAGATGGCAAAACATAGCCCAGTTTCTTTCTGACTCTGACAAAACTCTTAGATCATTCATTTTTGTTGTTTTACTTAAAGACGTTTAAAATAGGCTCCCGCTGCATTATCAGAACCGGCCGATACGTTTAAGGTCATTAACCAGCAATCCATTAGATTTACGTTCTGTTATCCTGTGCTCTCCATAAAAATACATCCTTGCATCATCCGTTCCCAGGAGCATTTTAAAGCATAAACCTCCTTTTTCAGCTCTTACTGGTCCAACCTTGTGTAAAACAAGTGTGTTTTCATATCTGTTCCTGATAGCCTCATCCACTTCATCATCACTTACAATTTTAAGGTTATGAGGATAATACTTATCAACTGCCTCAGATGTTCTCAGTTCAGGTACCAGGTCATTCTCTGAAATAAGTATGGTTTTATTCAATGCTTCAGGGATAAACTTATTATAATATTTAAGATATTTCTTCCCTTTTAATGTGGGGTCTTCCCTGATATGCTCGACATGAGCCTGCATAAACCTTAAAACCATACCTAGTTTATATGAATATTCTGTGTCATCGGCTCCCTGTATCGATAATGGAACAGCGCAGAATTCAGGCATTTCTTCAATTCTGCCAACATCCTTGCCAAGCAGCAGGTTAATGAAATTTAAAAAGGCTCCCGATTTGTCTCTATCGAACCTTGTGGCTGTAAGCACGATGAACGAATAAGCTGGATTCTTCCTTTTCTGATCAAATTCCTTCTCACTAATAAAATCATGACCTGTAATCTCCCAGTATTCATTCACAGCATTCTTGATGAATACATTGTATTCAGAAAACATATCATCCTCAAGCACTACAAGTGTTTTTGTATTATAAAATCTTTCTACTTCTTCAGGTTCCGGGAAAGGAGACTGAGAATATAATATACTTGCTGATGTAATGAGTGTTAAAAATATTATTAACCTGTTCATTATAATATTATTTAGGTAAATATAAAGGATGCTTCTCATTGTATTTCCTGATATAAAGGAACATCATCTGTTTTTTTTTCTTCCTGCTAAGTTGCAGAAATTCATCATACAGTTCAGGATCCTTCATCAACAATAGCTCCACATTCTTAAGTTCGTACTTGATACGCTTACCTGTTTCAAACTCAATCATGTATTGCACAAGCTCATTTCTTGACATGGTAGTTGGTCTGTATGGCATGTAATAAGGACTGTAATACGGGTTGTAATAATTATAATAATTATACGGGGAATAATAAGGGTCATAATAATTATAAGGTGACCCATAATACCTCCGGTTATATGTTGTTATATCTGCCACAAAGTGACATATATTTCCAACATATGTTATCCTGTTAAAGCCTCCCTGTATCTGCACATATAAAATGCCATTACGTGAGTAACCCCAGATATCACTGGTTGTAATTTCCTGCCTTATTCCCATTGCATCATAGAAATAAATATTGTCATTAGCAAAAACCTGCTTGAAAAAGTCGCGATCATTATAATCTGCTGAAGTAAGTATCTTTGCTTTCGATATCGGTTTATTTTCCTTAACCTGTTCAAAAGTCAGAAAAATTCCATCATTGAACCTGAAATCGGGAGTGAACTCAACCATCTCCCTTTCCGGGTCCTGCCCGGCCAGATTAATTGATACAACTGTAGTGATTATTAAAAGTAATCCTCTCCTCATAATCTGTTGTTTTTTCTTTTACAACCTTCAAATTTCATACCGTACAAACAAAATTAACCTTTTAGAATGAAGGTAAAAAAGAATTTTCATATCTTTATACCTGTGAAATAATTCCACTCATTAAGATGGGAGTCAAATCTGCCGGGGATACGAAACCGGAACAAATATTTCTGATCTCTTCATTAAAGAACAGGCTTACTGTCGGGTCCGCTACCTGGTTTGTTATTTTATTACTTCTGGTAGCATCCGTAATAACTGTGCTATTTAAACTCTGGTTGATAAGTATACTGCTGATGGTTATAAACCTTTTAGTAATAATATGGAAATGGCTCAGCATCAAAAATAGTATAAACAATACCAGGGCAGAAATAGATGATCTACACCAGCTTATAGAAAAGAAAGAAAGCTATATTTCAGACTTCTCGCACAGGATAAGAACCCCTTTGAATAACATTCCCCTTATTAATGATCTGCTCGGTGAGCTGAATGTTAGTGGTAAACAGAAAGAGCTCCTGGACACTCTTATCTCATCAACAAACAATATGATCTCCGCTCTTAACGAGCTTACGATGAGATCAGCAGGGGAAATATCAATTGAACCGCGAAAGAATATCAGGTTTGACCTCAGGAAAACTATTGATAATACATTTGAGATACTTGATATTGAAGCTGCAGGTAATATAATTCTGGACATTTCATGGGACGAAAGAGTTAAAAAGGAATATATAGGGGATCCCATAGCCATTAAACAAATATTTATTGACATCTACAACCTGTGGTCATCAATACCTGAATCCAGCCAGCCCGATATAAGTATTTATATCAAAATAAAATCGCCGGGAGAAAAGACTGATACTCTGGAGTTTATTATAGAAACAGAGGCATTACCTGCTGAAGCGTATAATGATATTAGTGAAGAAAAGATAATAAAAAGGTTATCAGGTAAAATAATAAACCTGATGGAAGGACAGTACTCATATGAAACCAAAGATAATAAAGCGGTATTTACCTTTACACTCCCATTTAATAATGTCAGCGAAAAAGAAATTGTCAATGCTATAGGACAGAAAATCAGGAAACTAGATACGGTAATAAGACAAAAAAAGGAACTGTCAGATGCAAATATCCTGCTTGTCGAGGATAATATAACCAATCAGAAGATAGTAAAAATATCACTCGGGACAAAGGTAAAAAGTATTGATACGGCTTTAAACGGAAAGGAGGCACTGGATATGTTCGGCAAATCGAATTATGATATTATACTTATGGATATTCAGCTGCCGGTAATTGATGGTATAACAGTGAGTAGAAAAATAAGGGAAATAGAATCCAGCACCAGTAAGCATACTCCTATTATTGCAATTACAGCCAATGCAATGATAGGTGATAAGGAGAAATGCCTCTCGGCAGGAATTGATGACTACCTTAGTAAACCTTTCCAGCCACAGAAACTTCTTGATCTGATAGATAAGTATATCAAAGGACTGGAAACTGTATGATCATTATGGCTTTATTCCAATAATCATTATATCATCAACCTGATCTCTCCCATTTATCCAGCTTTCAATTGAATCTTTAAGTATCATTTTCTGCTCTTCAAGCGGAAATTTATGAATAGTCAGCAACAGATGCCTGAATCTCCTGTACATGAATTTCTTATCATTAGGCCCTCCAAATTGATCCGCATAACCATCTGAGAATAGGTAAATAATATCACCCGGGTTAATCTTCAAACGAGTATTTTTTAATGATAAATCACCTCCTATTCCCAGTGTCAGTCTTTCACCTTTTATCTCGGTAAGCTTATTATCCCTTATAAGATACATTGGCAAGAAGGCTCCGGAATATTGTAATTCCCTTTTCTCATCATTAATGACACATAAACCTACATCCATGCCATCCTTCATCAGTAACTTTTTGTCACTGTCAATATGAAATGTTCTCTCTATACCTCTTCCCAATATCTCCAGTATCAATGCTGGTTGTACGGTCCCATGATCAAGTATTATCTTGTTAAGCAATTCCACGCCTATCATCGACATCAATGCCCCCGGTACACCGTGGCCTGTACAATCAGCAGCAACAATGAATATTTTCCCTTTTTTCCTGGCTATCCAGTAAAAATCACCACTGACAATGTCCTTGGGCTTAAAGAAAATAAATGAATCAGGTAAAATATTCCTAAAATAATCCTCTGAAGGTAATAGTGACTGTTGTATATAACTGGCATAAATAATGCTGTCAGTGATACTCCTGTTTTTGTTCTCAAGTTCCTGCCTCTGCCTGGTTATTTCCTCATATGCTGTTTCCTTTTCGTGTAAAAGTTTCCTGGTTTTAACAAGTGAACTGGCCTGGTATCTTGCGATGATATAAACAAAACCTATAAACAGCACAATATATGCGATGTAATGATATACAGTATCCCCAAGTAATTCGATACCAGTGATAAACCCAATATCTTTTAATATCAGTTCAAACAATTTCCCAGAATGTATTTAACAGACCAAATATATTTGCTAATTTAGGTCAAACAGCTTAATTACCAAAATATTCCTGAACATTATTAACTAATCCATGCCTGCTGAAGCCCCACCTCCATAATCCAATTTCTTTAGTCTGGAAGAAGGAGATTTAATAATATTTCCACTATTAACAATATTCATTATACTATCTATTCTTCTTATTGTTTTATCATCAGACATGACAATATTAGGCCATTGGCGCTTAAAATTATCCGAGGGATGAGTTTTGGATGTTGAATCAATTATAACATTCCCGTTTATAACCTTCAGGTCGCGTGAAGGATCAGTATTTGACAGGACCTGCCATAACAAGATAAAACTATCCTCCATGTCAACAGTGCTGTCAACCACTATTAATACCAGCCCGCTGATAATATAATTCAATTCCAGCAGATCGTTGAACTTTATTGTATCTTTTGATATGCCGGCAAAAACTACAGGAAGGTCAGTAGATGGCATCTTTAGTCGCACCTTGTCCTTAACAGGCTTAAAAACAAATAATAACGATTCCGTTTTCAAACCGCTTATATTATTATTATTATCAGACTCTTCCTTGAATTTTTCAGTTGCATCAATTCCCATCTTACCCCCAAAGGAAAAATTGTCTGATGAATGATCAAGAACATCGAGAGGTCCCTTACTTATGAACATATCAGTATTAATGTCAGTATTAGAAAAGATCCGGCCGGTAACTTCCTTATAATCCCTTATATTAACATTATCACTTACCACTACAATAAACTTGCTGAACATCATCTGTCCTGCACCAAAGAGTGAATTAATAACTTTCATTCCCTGTCCTGGATAATTTTTCTTAATTTTTACCAGCACAAGGTTATGTGCCACACCTGCATCAGGCATGTGAATGTCGGTTATTTCTCGTTGCATTGTCAGTTTTATCGGAGCGAGAAATAATTTCTCCGTGGCTTTCCCTATCCATGCATCTTCCATGGGAGGAACACCCACGATGGTAGTGGGATAAACAGCATCCTGCCTGTGTGTAATACATGTTACATGAAAAGCCGGATACCAGTCTGCCAGTGAATAGAAACCGGTATGATCGCCAAAGGGACCTTCCTTAAGAGATTGCTCAGAAGGGTCAACATATCCTTCAATTACAATGTCTGAATCTTCAGGAACATAAAGATCATTGGTAATACATTTTACCATCTTAACTCTTTTCTTCCTTAGGAACCCGGCAAGGATATATTCATCAATACCTTCAGGAAGAGGTGCTGTGGCTGAATAAGTATATACCGGGTCACCGCCGAGGACTACCGATACAGGCATTCTCTCTCCCCTTTTCTTCCATGCTTCAAAATGATTGGCTCCTGTTTTATGCATGTGCCAGTGCATCCCTGTTGTTTTCTTATTCATTATCTGCATCCTGTACATACCTGCATTAACGTCACCTGTTTCAGGATGCCGGGTATGTACTATGGGCAGGGTTATAAAGCGGCCACCATCATGTGGCCAACATTTAAGTACAGGCAGATCATCAAGATCAGGTTTGGTAATAATAATTTTCTGGCATGCTCCCTTTCCACGTATCCTGGTTGGCATATATGAAGCTATCTTTGACAGGCACGGGAGTATTCTCAGTTTATCAATCATCCTTTCAGCCGGTGTGCTTATCTTCCTGAATAACTTCTCAATTTCCATTCCTGCATCTTCAAGGCTTTCACGGCCAATAGCCATACTCATACGTTTATCGGAGGCAAACATATTAATAAGCAGAGGGAATGAGGTACCTGTATTCCTGAAAAGGAGGGCCTTACCATTTGATTTCACGAATCTGTCAGCCATCTCAGCTATCTCAAGCATAGGATCCACATATTCATTTATGGTTAACAGATCATCTTGTTCCCTTAGGTGATCTACAAACTGCCTTAATCCCTTATATGCCATAGCTGAAAATTTTCACAAAGATACCTAAAGGATTGGATTTTTGGATTGATGCATTGATGGATTTAAACAGGGCGCCCTCCTCCGTCAGGGCTAATGAAAGATACAAGATACAAAACAAAAATGGGAATCATTCTTAACAAATAATTCCCATTTCACTAAAGGCTACCGAAGTAATCTTCAGTGCCAGGCTACTGTTATTATGACCGGCTGCCTAGCGGCCTAAGCCATTAAAACAGCCCTGAACCTTTTGATAGTACCTGTTACAATAACTATCATCGGGCCGCCCTTTCAATTACCCGAAAGTAATCTTATGGGGCGCAGAGTCATTTCTGACAAAATCATCTAAAGAACGCTGGGCGACTTTAGCGATTTCCCGAAAATTTGGCGAACCTTGTTTTCGGTCTGCGGCTCCTTTCTGAAGCAGGCCCTAGAGCCTATACGAAATGTACCAAATCGCAATTAAGTCCTTTAATACATTTCCTTCTGTCAGGAGCAGCCTTTTATCGCTCACCTGGTATAACAAATATATATCAGTATTATGGTCAGGACAAATTTTTGATGTTTTATATATTAACCTAGTATAAACATTCGTTATTAACAATTGTTAATAACTGATTTATCCCTTCTATTTTGGACTGTTTCAGATATTCACCACCGGCTCATAAAAGAGCAGGCCCTGACTAAGATGCTGATAATCAATCATTCCCTCTCTTTCCGTAAAAAAGCCTGCACTAAGTATACCTGAGTGAGGAGTATACCGGTTATTGGTACGTGCTTTTATCAATCAGTTTCAGTATTCTCCTGGCACCAAAGAGTAGATCTAGAGACCGTAGGTGGATGTATTACCCAGTTCTTCTTCTATCCTGAGAAGTTGATTATACTTAGCCATGCGGTCGGAGCGGCTGAGTGATCCTGTTTTGATCTGTCCTGAGCGCGTGGCAACAGCTATATCAGCAATAGTTGAGTCTTCTGTTTCACCTGAACGGTGTGATGTGACAGTGGTATAACCCGCCCGGTGAGCCATTTCTATTGTCCTGAGTGTTTCGGTTAGTGTACCTATCTGATTCAGTTTGATAAGTATAGAATTAGCACATCCCATCTCAATACCTTTCTTCAGGTATTCTACGTTAGTCACAAAATTGTCATCTCCAACAAGCTGTATTTTTTTACCTGATAATTTTGTATGTATCACCCAGCCATCCCAGTCGTCTTCAGCCATACCATCTTCAACTGAGTCGATAGGATATTTTGAAATAAGTTCATCAATATATTCGGCCTGCTCCTGGCTTGATCTTTTCTTTCCCTGGGGCCCTTCGAACTTAGTATAATCATAAACACCATCGGTATAGAATTCTGATGCCGCACAATCAAGAGCTATAGTAAGGTCTTTACCTGCCATATAACCTGCATTACCTATTGCCTTAATTATTGACTCCAGTGCATCTTCAGTCCCTTTAAGCTCAGGTGCAAAACCTCCTTCATCGCCTACAGCAGTACTAAGGTTCCTTTCTTTTAGCACCTTTTTAAGTGCATGGAATACTTCAGCGCCCATTCTCAATCCTTCCCTGAAAGAAATAGCTCCCACGGGTCTGATCATAAATTCCTGGAAAGCTATAGGGGCATCCGAATGTGAGCCACCATTGATAATATTCATCATAGGTATTGGCAGTGCAACGGCATTTACTCCTCCAACATACCTATATAAGGGAAGTCCATGGTATGCTGCGGCGGCCTTTGCTCCTGCAAGTGATACACCAAGTATTGCATTGGCACCCAAGTTATTCTTATTAGCAGTACCATCCAGGTTCAGCATTTTCATATCCAGAGCTGTCTGGTCTGTTACATCCATTCCCATCACTTCCTCCGCGATAACATTATTTACATTCTGAACAGCCTGTAAAACACCTTTACCAAGATATCTTTTTTTATCACCGTCCCTTAATTCCAGAGCTTCATTCTCACCCGTTGAAGCACCCGATGGTACAGCAGCTCTTCCCATATAACCGCTGGCTGTTATAACTTCAACTTCTATTGTCGGATTTCCTCTGGAATCGAGAATTTCACGTGCATGTACGCTTACTATCTGACTCATAACCTTAATTATTATTGATTTAACAATTTGCAAGATACAAAAAAAAGGATAATGACTTATATTATCCTTATCCCTCCCCTGTTCCTCAAGCATATATTTATTCTTTCTTATCTTCTTCTTTATCAGTGTCTTTCGGCTTGTCCTTTCCCGATTCGGATTTCTTTTCCCCGACATCTGAGGCAGCAGTTTCTGCTTTTACTTCGGGTTCGGTTTTCTTTTCCCCGGGAGCTTCCTCTACATCTGTTGTAGCCTCCACATCGTCTGTGGCAGTTTCCTCTACGTCGGTGGTTGCTTCAGCTTCTGCATTGGTTTCTGATTGCATATCCTCACCATCGGCTGCTCCAGTCTCCTGAGCCTCTACAATGTCTACAGCCTCCACATCCTTCTTCTTCCCACTTCCCCTTCTTCTCCTGGATGATTTAGTTTTCTTGCTGGTATCCTCAAGCATATTTTCATTATAGTCAACCAGTTCGATAATGCACATCTCCGCATTATCACCCAGCCTGTTACCTGTCTTCAGTATTCTTGTATATCCACCGGGACGATCCATTATTTTAGGAGACACTTCCCTGAATAGTTCTGATACAGCATATTTATTTCTGAGGTAACTGAATACAACACGTCTTGAATGTGTTGTATCATTCTTTGATCTAGATATCAGGGGTTCAACATATGATCGCAAAGCTTTCGCTTTGGTTGTAGTTGTTTTTATTCGTTTATGCAGGATAAGCGATGATGCCATATTTGACAACATTGCTTTTCTATGAGCACTTGTCCTTCCCAGATGGTTAAAACCTTTTCTATGTCGCATTTCTCTTACTCCTTAGCGGTTTACAATTATTCTTTTTCCAGCTTGTACCTGCTAACATCCATTCCAAATGAAAGACTCATTGATTCAAGCAGCTCATCAAGCTCTGTTAGTGATTTCTTTCCAAAATTTCTGAATTTAAGCAGATCGTTTTTATTAAATTTTACCAGGTCACCCAGTGTATCCACTTCTGCAGCTTTAAGACAATTCAATGCTCTAACAGAAAGATCCAGGTCAACCAGTTTAGTTTTTAGCAACTGTCTCATATGCAGTACTTCCTCATCGAACTCCTCATTAGCCAGTTTATCCTCAGAGTCAAGGGTAATCTTATCATCAGAAAACAGCATAAAGTGATATATCAGTATTTTAGCTGCTTCCTTAAGTGCATCTTTAGGATGAATAGAACCATCTGTATTTATTTCCAGCACAAGTTTTTCATAATCTGTTTTCTGTTCTACCCTGTAGTTTTCGACTGCATATTTCACATTTTTTATTGGTGTAAAAATTGAGTCTATTGCTATAAGTCCAAATTCAGAATCAACCGGTTGGTTTTCTTCAGCCGGCACATATCCCCTGCCTTTGTTTAAGCTTATCTCCATCTGTAGTTTAACATCAGGTTCCATGGAACAGATCTTATGATCAGGGTTTAATATTTCAAAGCTGCTAAGATAATTATTCATATCACCTGCTTTGAATTCATTCTGACCATTGATAGTAACAACGATTTTCTCGCTATCGATACCTTCTGTCATTTGTTTAAATCTCACCTGTTTAAGATTCAGCACAATATCGGTTACATCTTCAGTAACACCGGTTATTGTAGAGAACTCATGATTGACACCCTCGATTTTAAAAGTTGAAATAGCAAAGCCTTCAAGGGATGAAAGCAGTATACGTCTCAGGGCGTTACCAACAGTAATCCCATATCCCGGTTCAAGGGGGCGGAATTCAAATTTACCATAATAGTTGTCCGCTTCAACCATTATTACTTTATCGGGCTTCTGGAATGTTAAAATAGCCATATATATATATCTTAAGTTTTTTACTTCGAGTATAATTCAACTATAAGTTGTTCTTTTATGTCTTCTGGTATATCCTCTCGTTCGGGTATATTCATGAATTTACCTACCATCTGGGAATCATCCCATTCAAGCCATGAGAAGCTAAGATGTCTTTTTGAAGCCAGCGAATCGAGTATTGCTTCAAGCGATTTTGATTTCTCCCTTACTCCTATTATATCTCCGGCTTTAACCTGTGATGATGGTATATTAACAACTTCGCCATTAACTGTTATATGGCGATGTGACACTATCTGCCTTGCTGCTGCCCTTGTAGGTGCTATACTCATTCTATAGACAACATTATCAAGTCTCGACTCAAGCAATTGGAGTAATACTTCACCTGTTACACCCTTACTGCGGGATGCCTTATCAAAAAAATTCCTGAATTGTTTCTCAAGCACTCCGTAGGTATATTTAGCTTTTTGTTTTTCCTTCAACTGAATACCATATTCGGAAGTTTTCTTCCTTCTTTTCATATTACCGTGCTGTCCTGGTGGATAATTTTTCCTTTCCAGGTGTTTATCGGTACCAAAGATAGGATCCCCGAATTTCCTGGCTATCTTTGATTTTGGTCCTCTGTACCTTGCCATTTAAAAATAGTTTTTATTCTTCTTTCTAAATAATATTCTTATTGCTTATACTCTTCTCCTGTTAGGAGGACGGCAGCCATTATGAGGCATTGGTGTGACATCAACTATTTCAGCCACTTCAATTCCACTGTTATGGATTGACCTTATTGCTGACTCCCTGCCTGAGCCGGGGCCTTTAACAAACACCTTCACCTTGCGGAGACCCAGATCAAAAGCCACCCTGGCACAATTTTCAGCAGCCATCTGTGCTGCATAAGGTGTGTTTTTCTTAGATCCTTTAAACCCCATTTTACCTGCTGAAGCCCAGCTTATGACCTGACCTGAATTATTTGTCAATGAGATAATTATATTATTAAATGAAGAGTGTATATGAGCCTGCCCAACAGGTTCAATTTTCACTACTCTTTTCCTTGATGCTCCTGATTTCTTTGCCATAATCAAATTATTTAACAGCTTTCTTTTTATTAGCTACAGTTTTTTTCCTTCCTTTTCTTGTACGGGCATTATTTTTAGTACTCTGGCCTCTTACCGGCATGCCGGTTCTGTGCCTTATACCACGATAACTACCAATGTCCATTAGCCGTTTAATATTAAGCTGCACATCAGACCTGAGCTCACCCTCAAGTTTGTATTCTTCATTTAGGACCTTGCGGATCTTGGTTAATTCATTATCATTCCAATCCTTAACTTTTTTGTCCCAGTCAACATTTGCTGCGGTCAATACTTTACGGGCATTGCTTCTGCCAATACCGTAAATATATGTCAGGGCTATTTCTCCCCTTTTGTTCTTTGGTAAGTCTACACCTACTATTCGTGCCATATACCTATTATTAAAATGTGTGCAAAGTTAAGCAATTTATCCCTGTCTCTGTTTAAACTTGGGATTTTTCTTATTTATAACGTACAAGCGTCCTTTTCTCCTGACAATCTTACAGTCAGCACTACGCTTTTTAACAGATGCTCTTACTTTCATTATTGCAATTATTGTTTATTTATATCTGAATGTTATCCTTCCTTTTGTTAAATCATACGGCGACATCTCAACCTTTACCCTGTCACCAGGTAGTATTTTTATATAGTTCATTCTCATTTTACCAGAGATATGAGCTGTAATAATGTGACCATTTTCAAGCTCAACCCTGAACATAGCATTGGATAAAGCTTCAATAATAGTTCCGTCCTGTTCTATAGAAGGTTGTTTAGACATATTATTAAATTTTATTCATTTCTTCATCAATATATTTGTATGTTGTTAATACATCAACCTCATTTTTACCTACTGCAACAGCATATTCAAAATGGGCTGAAGGTTTACCATCTATTGTTTTGACAGTCCATCCATCCTGCATCTGTTTAACACTTCTGACACCCATATTTATCATTGGCTCTATACAGATAACCAGTCCCTCTTTTAGTTTTGATCCCCTTCCTCTTTTACCATAGTTAGGTACTTCAGGAGGCTCATGAAGGTTCTTTCCCAGTCCATGACCAACCAGTTCACGTACCACTGAATATCCACCACTCTCGGCCTTATTCTGTACAGCCCATGATATATCCCCCACCCTGTTGCCTTTAATAGCCTGTTTAACTCCTTCCTCGAGTGATTCCCTGGTATAATCAAGCAATCGTTTTTTCTCCTTACTTATTTCTCCTACAGGAAATGTAAAGGCACTATCGCCATAAAACCCATTTATTATCACCCCGCAATCGATAGATATGATATCTCCCTCATGCAGCATATAATCTGAAGGTATGCCATGGACAACTTCATCATTCACAGAGGTACAGAGAGTATTGGGAAAATTATTATATCCCTTGAAACCCGGAACTGCTTTATGATCGCGTATAAACTCCTCGGCTATCTCATCCAGCTTAAGGGTTGATATCCCCGGTCTTATTATTTTTGCCATTTCAGCCAGTGTCATAGACACAAGCATATTGCTTGCTCTTAGCAATTCAATCTGTTCCGCTGTTTTCAGATGCAACATCAAAGAACGTTATTACATAGCAGAGACCGCACCGGCCCTGCCTTTTATCCTACCCGACTTCGTTAATCCGTCGTAATGACGCATCAACAGGTGACTTTCAATCTGCTGAAGCGTATCCAGAACCACACCAACCAAGATCAATAAAGAAGTTCCACCGTAAAACTGTGCAAAAGGTGAGCTAACACTAAATTTCACAGCTATAGCAGGCAGAATAGCAATTATTGCCAGGAAAACCGAACCCGGAAGTGTTATCCTTGACATTACCTGGTCAAGGAATTCAACTGTCTTTCTCCCCGGTTTTACACCCGGGATAAATCCACCATTCTTTTTCATATCCTCTGCCATCTGCACAGGATTGATTGTTACTGCTGTATAAAAATATGTAAAAGCTATTATCAATAATGCAGTAACAAGGTTATACCAGAAACCATACATATTTGAGAAGGCAGCTACAAAACCCGACATCTGGTCAGAGCTTGCATATCCTGCCACTATGATTGGTAACATCATTATTGCCTGGGCAAATATTATTGGCATTACGCCCGCAGCATTCACTTTTAGAGGTATATATTGTCTTACTCCGCCATATTGTTTATTGCCAACTATCCTCCTTGCATACTGTACCGGTATTCTGCGTGTACCCTGGACTAACAATATGGTACCCAGAACAACTGCAAACAGCAATACCAGTTCAAGCAATAATCCTACAAGGCCTCCCGAACCATCAAGGCGTACTCCAAACTCAAACACAAAGGCCTGTGGTAACCTGGCAATAATACCTACCATGATGATAAGTGATATACCATTCCCAATTCCTTTATCAGTAATCTTTTCACCCAGCCACATTATGAACATGGTACCCGCGGTTAGTATTATGACTGAAGAAACCTTGAAAAGGGCCCCGGTGAGTATAAATGCGCTGTCAGGCAATTGTGCATCCAGGTTTACCAGGTATGTTGGTGCCTGTAACAACAGTATGGCAACGGTAAGATACCTTGTATACTGGTTCATCTTTCTCCTTCCACTCTCTCCTTCACGCTGCAGTTTCTGGAAATACGGGAATACTATACCGAGAAGCTGTATCACGATAGATGCTGATATATAAGGCATTATACCCAGGGCGAAAACTGATGCCTGTGAGAAGGCTCCACCTGAGAACATATCAAGTAAGCCCATTATACCTGATGAAGTCTGGTTTCTCAGTGCTTCGAGCTGGGCAGGATCAATGCCAGGTAAAGTAACGTATTTACCAAACCTGTAAAGCAGTATAATTCCCAGTGTGTAAATTATTCTTGCTCTGAGATCTTCAATCTTGAATATGTTTCGTATGGTCTGAATCAGTCTCATCCTAATCTATTTTAACTACAATACCCTGTTTAGCTTCAATTGCTTCAATTGCTGCTTTTGAGAAAGCATGAGCATGTACTTCAAGCTTTTTATCAAGTGATCCTTTTGCGAGAATTTTCACCTTTGCTTTTTTTGAGACCAGCCCTGCTTCAACCAGGGTTTCAAGTTTTATTGTATTCAATTTCTTCTTTTCAGCCAGTTTCTGAAGAGTACTTATATTAATACCCTTATATTCAATACGGCCCAGGTTTGTAAAACCATACTTGGGAACCCTTCTCTGCAATGGCATCTGGCCTCCTTCGAAGCCAACCTTTTTGGAGTATCCTGATCTTGACTTCTGTCCTTTATGACCTCTTGTGGATGTGCCTCCCCTGCCTGTACCTTCTCCACGTCCCAATCGCCTGTCTTTCTTAACAGTTCCTTCAGCCGGTTTTAGATTACTTAAATCCATTTCAATCAGATATTATATTCTTTTAAATTTCCTCAACTTTCACCAGATGCTTAACAACATTTACCATACCAAGTATTTGTGGTGTTCCTTCGTGCTCCACACTCTGGTGCATTTTCTTAAGGCCCAGTGCTGCCAGTGTTTTCTTCTGACGTTCAGGCCTTCCAATTTTAGACTTTATTTGTGTTACCCGTATCTTTGTCATAACGATCTTTTTCTATCCGTTAAATACTTTATCCAGCGATGTTGACCTGTGGTTCGCAACCGTGTATGCATCCCTGAGTTCCATCAGAGCCTCGAATGTAGCTTTAACAAGGTTATGCGGGTTAGATGAGCCCTTTGATTTTGCAAGCACATTTTTCACTCCCACGCTTTCAAGCACGGCACGCATAGCACCTCCAGCCTTAACACCGGTACCTTCAGAAGCAGGCTTCAGGAAGACTGATGCCCCTCCATATTTGGCATATTGAACATGCGGTATGGTTCCGTTTATTACTGGCACCTTAATAAGGTTTTTCTTCGCATCTTCAACTCCCTTGGCAATAGCCGTTGTTACTTCATTTGCTTTCCCCAGGCCATGACCGGCAATACCATCTTCATTTCCAACAACAACGATGGCAGAAAAACTGAAGGTACGACCTCCCTTTGTTACCTTGGTAACTCTTTGAATACTAACGAGTCTGTCTTTTAACTCGAGATCAATGGTTTTTACTCTTTTAATTTCCTTATTCATATACATTTAGAATTTTAAACCTCCTTCACGGGCTGCTTCAGCCAGTGACTTAACCCTGCCATGATATTTATAACCACCCCTGTCAAAAACTATGTTCTCAATACCTGCTTCCTTGCACTTACTGGCAAGTAATTTGCCTACCAGTGCTGCCTGCTCTGTTTTATTTCCCTTATCAGCAGAGGCTATTCCCTTTTCCCTGGATGAAGCTGAAAACAGTGTCTTTCCGTTAACATCATCAATCACCTGGGCATAAATCTGCTTATTACTCCTGAAGATTGCAACCCTTGGCCTTTCTGATGTGCCGTTAACGGTTTTGCGTATTCTCAGTTTTATCCTCTTTCTTCTTTCTGATTTAGATAAGCTCATCACTCATTTTTTAAATATTATACACTTGCAGATTTACCGGCTTTTCTCCTCAGTTGTTCACCAACGAATTTGATTCCTTTTCCTTTATAAGGCTCAGGT
>DOZA01000149.1 GCA_003518245.1 Bacteroidales bacterium
CGGTTTGCCTCACGGAATGTAGCCATACTGATTGACAGGATACCTATTAAAAGGGTAATTAACCCCCCTGCGATAATCAGCCAGATACTTATACCTACCTTGTACTCAAAATTGGTTAGCCAGTTTCTCATTATTAATATTGTAAGAGGTGTAGCCACAGCTATCGCAATGAGTATCCATATCAAGAGTTCTGATGAGAATCGTTTAATAATATCCTGTACCAAAGCACCGTTAACTTTTCGTATACCAATTTCTTTTTTCCTGCTCTGTGAAGAAAAAGTTGCCAGGCCGAAAAGGCCAAGTACTGAAATTAATATAGCCAGTAAAGACAGAACAAAGAAAGCTATATTCAGGTTTCTCTCAGTGTCATATTGACTTCTTAAAGACTCACTTAACATAACCATGTTTATCGGATTGCCCGGGTCTTCCTCTGTAAAAATCTTCTCAATCTGAAACTTAATATCTATTGTTGGGGATGCATCCAACTTGAGAATTATAACACTGAAATCTCCCCACTCGTTAAACTGGGAAATGAATAGAGGTTGTATCTTATTATGAAGTGAACCTGTTAAAAAATCTTTTACAATCCCTATAACTTTATATTCCTTATTGTTTCTGACTATTGTTTTACCGATAGGTTCTTCCCAGCCTACAGTATTAACAAAAGTATTATTAACCAGCACATTAAATCTGTCACCTTTATTATCAATAAAACCCCGGCCTTCATCCAGATAAATACCCATGGTCTGAATATAATCCTTATCAACATATACTGCATTCGACATTACAGGCATATCCATACCTTCTACCATATACCCGTTAGATGTAAAATTCAAACCAGGCATACCTCCAGTGGTGCGGCTTATATGTCTTATTCCGGAAACTGACAATAAGCGCTCTTTGATTATCTCAGATCTCGGTGCTGCCTGTTGGCTCAATCCAATATACATTACATTTTCGTCTGAAAAGCCAGGGTCTGTGCTCCGTATAAACTGCATCTGTGAATAGATAACAAGACAACTGATAATCAAGCTTATTGACAGTGTAAACTGGAATGTCACCAGCAGGTTCCTTGATAGTTGACGCCGCTTTCCTCCAGTATGAATCCTAAGAATAGCCATTGGTGGAATAGCTGAGAGATACCATGCGGAATAAAAACTCGCAAGGAAAACACAGACGATCCATAACAGGAATATTATTATAAACCACTCCAGTCCGGTGATCATTGAAAAGTTAAGTTCAGAGCCAACCAGAATATTGAAATACTGGAATATTGCTTTTGCCAGGAGCAATGACAGGAACAGTGAAATAAGAATTGACAGACCTGATTCAGTAATAAAGAATATTATCAGCCTCTTACGGCCCGAACCATATATTTTCCTGATACTTACTTCTTTTGATCTTTTTATTGAAAGAGCAGTACTGATATTTACAAAATTAAAGCATGCTGTCATAAGTATCAGAAGACCAACAAAAGCAAATGAAATTATTCGTTTCCAGCTTCCGTTATCACCAAAATCGAAATCTGTGTCAGAACCGAGATGGATATCCTTCAGGGGCTGAAGATAAGGTACAATCTCAAAACCACTCTTGATAAATCGTTCATTAACTACCTCAAACAGATATTCTTTAATATCATCAAGTAATTTTTCAGTATCGGTACCGGGTATTAATTTCAATAATGTCTGACAGGTCAAACCTCCATCCCATCCTATATATGATTCATTTTCGAGTATGGACAATAATGCTACAGCTTCAAATTTTATGCTGCTGTTAACTGGGGGGTCATGTGCGACTCCACATACTACATATTTCAAATTATTGATCTCAACTATCTTATTAACAGGGTATTGATCTCCAAATATTTTAGTGGCTGCAGAGCGTGAAATAACTATTCCGTCAGATGCCGACAGACATGATTTCTTTTTACCACTTAATAAGGGAAAATCAAGCATACTAAAGAAGTTACTATCGGCATATACCATATTTACAGCATGAAAATCATCCTGGTATTTAAGATTCACCTGTGCCGGGCTAAATCTCAGGAAATCATCAATTACCGGAAATTTTGATTTGAATTCCGGTCCCGCAGGATCATTGATACCTCCCACATTCATCATTCTTTTGGGAGTACGAAGAATATGATTAACACGATAAAGATTTTCATGATCCTTATGAAAACGATCATAGCTGGTTTCAGCCTTTATCCATAGTATTATTAGAATAACACATGTAAGACCAATTGTGAGGCCCAGGATATTAATAAATGAATATGGCCTCTGATTAATAATTGACCTGTAGGTATTTTTTATTAAGTTTATCATATCTGCATTATTTCAGGTTTATTCTCATGCAATTCATTTGCCATAATTATCAAATAATTGCTTAACAAATAATTACCACATAGCTAACTAGCAGAAAAAGAATCCATGTGTAATAAAACCAGACAGTGGTGTACTGTTTTAATACTATCCTTTCAGAATTTAACCTGATGAAGATGTAGCTGCAGACAAAGCTGCTGTAGCAGCAATTCCGGCTGAAATAGCAGCCTGCATTTCTATTATTGCTTTATTTATATCAGTTGCAAATGGTTCATCCCTGATTATCTCAACTATCTTCTTCCTTATTTTCCTTCTTTCCGGGCCTCCACCAACAATAACCTTATGCATCTTACATGAAAACATAAGGCCCAGCATCATAATCTCATAATCTTCGGGCTGTTTATTATAAAGAATGATCTCTTTATATCTGTGTATAAGGTTTTTCCTGGCTCCCGGTTTTGCAGGGTAATGCAACGTGTAAGATATACCAATAAATTTCTTTCTTTCAACCTTAAGTGCACCACTGTTAACGAGATACTTTTGCATCTCTTTACGATACCAGGCTGATCTGTTGCCTAATTTTCTGACCCATTTTTTAATAGTCTTCTGTTTGCCTGCTTCTGAAATTGTTTTCATCATCCTGTCAAAAGCAGGTATACCTGTTGAACCGGTATCTTTAACGGCTATAATAATATTGTTCTCAATCTTTATCTTCCCGGCGAGTGAGAGATCCATCATTATAGCCCCAACAATACCATAGGTAAGATAGTTCCCAAGTATCACATATCGTCCTGAATCAGGGTTTAGTGATAAACTGATAAAATGTTCTGTTACTTTATGGTTCATGATTTTAATTGGTTGCTTGTTTATCGTTGCTCGTTTATCGCTATTAAAGGAACTGGGTATTGGTCCCTGATTAAGATATACTTCATAACAAACTTATTCTCAACTTATTCTCAACTTATTCTCAACTTATTCAACTTTCTATTCCATCATCTGCATATTATATAACTTAGCATACAATCCATCCTTATTACTCAGCAGTTCGTCATGTGATCCCTCTTCCACAATACGTCCTTCATCTATTACAATAATCTTATCTGCTCTTCGTACTGTTGACAGCCTGTGTGCTATAACTATGGATGTCCTGTTTTTCATCAGGTTTTCTATAGCTTTCTGTGCAAGACGTTCCGATTCTGTATCAAGTGATGAAGTAGCCTCATCCAGGATAAGAATAGGCGGATTGGCATATACCGCCCTGGCTATACTAATACGCTGTCTTTGTCCCCCGCTGAGTTTATTTCCCCCCTCTCCTACATTATTGTCATATCCATCAGGTGTTTCCATAATAAATTCATGAGAATTAGCCACACATGCTGCTTTTTCAATCTCCTGGTATGAATTATCATCAGACCCGAATGCAATATTATTCCTGAAGCTATCATTGAATAAGATGGCATTTTGGCTTACTATTCCCATCAAATCTCTGAGATCACCCAGTTTTATATCCCGTATATCAATTCCGTCGATCGTTATACTTCCCCTATCTACATCCATGAATCTGGGTAAAAGATCAACCAGAGTTGACTTGCCTGCACCTGATTTACCTACTATTGCCATCATTTGACCTTTTTGTATTGTAAACGACACATCTTTGACTACAAGATCATTATTATAGGCAAAGCTGACATTTTCGTACTTTATGACTTCATTAAATGACTTGCATGCTACAGCATCTTTTTTTTCAGTAATCGTTTCGTCAGCATCAAGTATATATTCTAAACGTTGTAAGGAAGCCATCCCTTTCTGGACATTAAAGTAGGCTGTTGTTATATTTTTTGCAGGCGGTATTATCTGGGAGAAGACTACAAGAAAAACTATAAGCTGATCGGATGTCATTTCCGAGGAGCCGCTTAACACTATTACACTTCCAAAATACATTACCAGCATCAAGGATATAGTTGAGAGAAATTCACTAAGAGGTGATGCCAGGTACCTTCTTCTTAAAACCCTCCTGTAAATCTTAGTAAAGACATTATTTATACTGTAAAAAGTATCTCTCATTTTGTTCTCAGCATTGAAAGCCTTAATTATCCTGAGACCTCCGAGAGTCTCTTCTACGACTGATAACAGTTTACCCAGCTGTTCCTGGCCTTTAAATGATTTAGCGCGCAGGTTTTTACCTAATCGCCCTATAAGCCAACCGCTTAGAGGCATTAATATAAGAGAAAATAAAGTAAGCTTAAAACTTATAAGGAAAAGAAAAACCAGGAAGATAATAATTGTTACGGGATCTCTCATCAGCATTACCAGTGAGCCCATTATCGACACCTGTATCTCCTCCACATCATTTGATATCCTTGTCATGACATCCCCTTTACGGGACTCTGTGAAATATGAAATAGGCAATCGCAATACTTTATTATACAGCTTTTTACGCATATCCCTCACTGTGGCTGATCGCAGGTATGCAAGAGCATTATTGGCAGCAAAGACGAAAATATTCCTGAAAAGGCTTGCTGTAATAACCAGGATACATACACCCACCAGTGCTGCTCCCGGGCCAGCCTTATCTATATAATGACTTATATAATAATTAAGAAAATCAGTGAACCAGTCTTTGCTCAGTACGAAATTCCCGGGATGCATTGTTTCAGGCACCACGCCAAAAAGTATCTTAAGAAAGGGACTTATTAAACTGAAGGTAAAAAGGGAGAAAATTGCAGCCAGGATATTTAAAAGGACATTCTGTCCTGCAAACCATTTGTATGGTGCTATAAACGAAAGAAGTACCCTGAATCTCTTCATACTTAAGCCTTATTACTTTCCGGTATAGTTAAATGGTGTTATAGCCTTTAACTCCTCTTTAACACTATCTTTGACATTAAGATTCTCAATGAAATCATTTAATGATTCACGTGTGATCCTGCTATTTGTCCGGGTTAACTCCTTTAGTGTCTCATAAGGCCTCGGGTAACCCTCCCGTCTGAGAATCGTCTGTATAGCCTCGGCAACAACAGCCCAGTTATTATCAAGGTCGTATTCTATTTTATCCCTGTTAACTATCAATTTACCCAGACCTTTTAATATTGATAATATGGCAATATGAGTGTGGGCAAAAGGTACGCCCGTATTTCTCAGTACTGTAGAGTCAGTCAGATCCCTCTGCAATCTTGACACCGGCAATTTCTCAGAAAGGTGACCTAGTACTGAATTTGCAATACCCAGGTTTCCTTCAGCATTCTCAAAATCTATCGGGTTAACTTTATGGGGCATCGCAGACGATCCTACTTCATTTTTACTTATTCTCTGTTTGAAATATTCAAATGATATATACAGCCAGATATCCCTGCAAAAATCGATCAGGATAGTATTTATCCTTCTGGATGCATCAAGCAGAGCTGCAAAATTATCATAATGATCTATCTGGGTTGTTGGCTTTGATCTCTGAAGGCCCAGATCTTCATTTACAAATCTGTCAGCAAAATTATCCCAGTCAATCTCCGGGTAGGCAATATAATGAGCATTCATATTGCCGCTGGCACCGCCGAATTTGGCAGACCAAGGTACTGATTTAAATCCTTCTGCCTGAATTTCCAGCCTCCTGGCAAATACCTCTATCTCTTTGCCCAGCCTTGTGGGACTAGCCGGCTGTCCATGTGTACGGGCAAGCATAGGTATACCTGACCATTCTTCAGCCAACTTATTTAATTCTGAAATCAATTTAAGCAGCAGGGGCACAAAAACCTGTTCAGAGCACTCTTTAACTGAAAGAGGTATGGCAGTATTATTGATATCCTGGGAGGTAAGACCAAAATGAATGAATTCAGTCCATTCACCCAGTTTTAATTCATGGAATTTCTCTTTAAGGTAATATTCGACAGCCTTAACATCATGGTTTGTTACTTTTTCAATATCCTTTACACGGGTGGCATCACTAATATTAAAATTCTGATATAGTGATCTCAGAAGGATGCAATTATCAGTTTTGAAACCTTTCAGCTGCGGTAATGGAATATTGCTTAAGGCAATAAAATATTCCACCTCTGACTTTAACCTGTATTTTATAAGACCATATTCTGAGAAATAGCCCGCCAGGTTTTTAACCCTGTCTCGGTATCTTCCATCGATGGGTGAAATGGCTGTTAATTTATTGAGATCCATTAGTAAAAGATTAATTCTCGATTCTGACAAGGTGTAAATTTACTACATTACAGGGTGAAATAAAACTGAAATTTAGTAATTTCGGGCATTTAAGCCATGAAGTAAGTCAACCATATATGTTTGAAGTCAGGATATCAGCTATAAGGTATTCCAATACCTACCCTCTTATTTATGGATTGCAAAACTCGGGGATCGAGCTCAATGCAAAAATAGAAATTGATCATCCCTCTGAGTGTGCAAGAAAGATTACAGAAGGGGAAGCTGATATTGGGTTAATTCCTGTTGTGGCATTGTATAAGGACAAGAGCCTCTCCATTATTGGTGATTACTGTATTGGTTCCAAAGGACCTGTTAGGACAGTACTCTTATTGAGCAACAAGCCTGTTAATGAACTTGACACAATCTTTCTTGATTACAGGTCTAATACATCAGTTGCACTGACTAAACTTATGTCTTTAAGATTCTGGAAAAACAATTTTGACTGGAAAGAAACATATCCTGATTTTAATTTCTCAGGTATAGCTGATAACGAAGGCCTTTTGCTTATAGGAGACCAGTGTTACGAAATGGAATCAAACTTCAGGTATAAAACAGACCTGGCTGTTGAATGGAATAAATATACAGGATTGCCATTTGTTTTTGCCTGCTGGGTAACAAATAAAAGTCTTAGTAATAGTTATATTACCCGTTTCAACAATGCAATGGTTTATGGCCTTAACAATATTGATAAAGTAGTTAAATACTTCGGTAACAAAGGAGCTATGACTCCCGATATGCTTTATGATTATCTGACCGTCAATATTGATTATATTCTTGATAAAGAAAAAAGAATAGCCATGAATACCTTTTTTGAGTATCTTAAGGATATAAAAGAACCCTGATAATATTACTAATTAAATGAAAATAAAACGGTTACATATTACAAGTATTGTTTTCTTTGCATTTTTTACTATGGGTGTGTCAGCAATAGGGATACAACAGGATACTGTTTCAGGAGATGAAACCATAGTATATAAATTCGATATTAAGAAAACGATAGCTGCTCCCGTGTGGCGGACTACAAAAATGAGCCTGAAGGAAGCCAGCGAGATAGGTGCTGATTATATACTGATCCATATGAATACCTATGGGGGACAGGTCGATATGGCTGATTCGATAAGAACAGCCATACTTAATTATAACAAACCTGTTCTAGTATTTATCGATAACCAGGCAATATCAGCGGGAGCTCTAATCGCTATTGCCTGTGACAGCATTTACATGAGACCGGGAGGCAGTATTGGGGCTGCCACTGTTGTAGACCAGACCGGGCAGCAGGTACCGGACAAGTATCAGTCATTTATGCGTGGGATGATGCGCGCAACAGCAGAAGCACACGGTAAGAAGCCTGTTATTAAGGATGGAGATACAACGTATGTATGGCACAGAGATCCATCAATAGCCGAATCAATGGTTGATCCTAAAGTATATGTAGAAGGTATCAGTGATACAGGAAGTGTGCTTACCCTTACTACTATGGAAGCTTTAGACATGGGTTTCTGTGAGGGGAAAGCCCTTAATCCTGAAGAGGTGCTGGAAAAAGCAGGTATTGAGAATTATAAGCTTGAAGAATTCAGACCTGGAGGTGCTGAGAAGATTATACAGTTTCTGATTAACCCTGTAATATCAGGCTTATTGATAATGATCATAATAGGAGGTCTGTATTTTGAGCTGCAATCACCGGGTGTCGGTTTTCCCCTGGCAATAGCAGTACTGGCCGCTATACTTTACTTTGCCCCTCTTTACCTTGAAGGATTGCAATCGAACTGGCAAATAGTCATTTTTGTAGCTGGGATAATCCTGGTTATAGTTGAGATATTTGCAATCCCGGGTTTCGGTGTAACAGGCGTGCTGGGTATAGCAGGAATAATTATTGGTCTTACATTTACTATGATGGATAAAATAAATTTTGAATTTGGACCATCATCCGGGGGGCAGGGTGTACAGGCAGCAATAGCTTCACTTGCAATTGTAGTAGTATCAATGTTCCTGTCTTTTATCCTGTCAATATGGCTCAGTAAAAAACTTTTCTCACCTAATAATCTTTTCGGAAAGCTGGCACTTCAAAAAATACAGAAGGTAGACGAGGGATATATCAGCTTTGACAGTAAAAAACAAAAATCCTTAATAGGTACAAAAGGGAAAGCTTATACTGTACTAAGACCGTCAGGCAAGGTGGTTATTAATGATGAAATTTATGATGCTCGATCGGAGATAGGATTCATTGAAAAAGGGACAGACATAACCGTTATAAGAGACGAAGCAGGACAATTATATGTTTTGAAAGATGAATGAACCGTTATGAAAAGATACAGGATTAGAGACTATGAGCCCGTGGACTACGATGCTATAATGAACTTATGGCAGTTAACAGGAATGGGCAAGCCTGAAAGAGGAGACGACAAAGTAACTATTGATCGCTGTATACAAAAAGGAGGCAGGCTATTAATACTCGAAGATAGCAGTAATAATAAAATTTCAGGCACCTCATGGCTTACATTTGATGGAAGAAGATTATATCTTCATCACTTTGGCTTATTGCCTGAATACCAAGGAAAAGGATTATCCAAACACCTGCTTGAAAAGACACTTGAATATGTTAAGGAAACAGGATATCAGGTTAAACTGGAAGTGCACAGTACCAATACTGTGGCCATAAACCTCTATAAGAAATATGGATTCAAATACCTGGGTGATTACGAGGTGTTTATAATAAGAAACACAGATGATATATAATAAAGAGAATTCTTAAAACTATGTTAAAAGAAGTACAGTATCATCATGTACTTAATAAATTTTTTATTTTTATATACTGAGGGTAAAACGAATTTAGAATGATGAGCAGAACAATTACATTCAATAAACTTAGGGAAATAAAAGACCAGCTTCCTGAAGGAGGCGTAAAGACCATAGCAAGGAAACTTGATATGAATGAGGAAACCGTAAGGAATTACTTTGGTGGCTGGAACTTTGACCAGGGTGAAAGTATTGGTATACACATGGAACAGGGACCCGATGGAGGATTGGTCACACTGGATGATACAACCATACTTGATATTGCAGAGAAAATGATATCATCTGAATAATTATTATTCGGCAACCACAAGCTGTTGTATAATTATCTTCTTACTACAATCTCATACTGTATTTTTTATTACTTTTCAGGTAAATTTAAATTCCTGAAGAATATGAAACATACATTGGTATTTACAATTGCTTGCTTACTTACAATAACAGCCTGTAAGCAAAGTGACGAAGTTGTAATAAATTTTAAGTATGATGATAACCTGAGCCTTGAATATCATGAGGTGATAGATGCATATACTCAGCTTGCCAATCATTACCCCGAGGCCAGGCTGGTGAAGATGGGTAAAACAGATATAGGTAAACCTCTTCATCTCTTTATGATCTCGGGCGACAGGGATTTCAATCCTGAGTCTATCAGGAAAAAGGGCAGATGTATAGTTCTTATAAATAATGGTATTCACCCTGGAGAGCCTGAAGGTATTGATGCCAGCATTCAGTTTTCATGGGATGTGCTAAGAAATAAAAATGATCTAAAAAATATTCTTGACAGTGTGGTGATCGGAATAATACCCGTTTATAATATAGGAGGTGCTCTTGACAGAAGTGAGTATTACCGAACCAACCAGAACGGCCCGATATACAATGGGAGAAGAAGGAATGCACGTAATCTTGACCTGAACCGTGATTTTGCTAAACAGGAAACAGAAAATGCACGCAGTTTTGCCAGAATATTTCATAACCTCAACCCCGATGTATTCCTTGATACCCATACAACTAACGGATCGGATCATCAATATACAATAACCCTGATAGCAACACTATACAGTAAACTTGATACTGCTATGGGTAAGTTCTTTCACGATAAGATGCTTCCGGGATTATATGAAAGAATGGAAAAAAACTCTGAATACGGGATGATACCCTATGTCAGAATGACAAACTATTTTGGTGATATTAAAGATGGTATAATGGGATATAATGATCATCCCTTCTATTCAACGGGCTATGCCGCTTTGTTCAACTGCTATTCATTCATGACCGAAAACCTTGTGTATAAATACTTCCCTGACAGGGTCAGGTCAGTCATCGATTTTCTTACACAGCTTACCGGTTTTACATATGATAACTGCAGCGAAATAAGAAAACTGAAAGATGAGGCTGACAGGAAAATCAAAGAACAGGAAGTATTTCACCTCAATTGGGAGATTGATATGTCATATTCCGAAGACCTGCTTTTCAAAGGATATGAATATGTCAGACCTGAACGCTCAGAGCGCATGAGATCAAGAGGTTACTATGACCATAACAGGCCATGGATTGATACAATACCTTACTTCACAAAATATGATCCTGTGCTTATTGTAACAAAGCCCCGCGCATATATTATACCACAGGCCTGGAGTGATATCGTCAATAAACTGAGGCGTAATGAAGTGTGTGTATACAGGTTAGACGAAGATACTGATTTTGAGGTTGAAACATATTATATCGAAAATGTGGAACATTCTCAAAGGACCAACCAGGGTCATTATGTTAACAACAATGTGGATGTACGCCTGGTAAAACAGGTAATGCCTTATTATAAAGGTGATTATGTAATATTCACCAATCAACATGCGAATAAGTTTATTGTTGAGATGCTGGAGCCGCGTGCTCCCAATTCATATTTCGCCTGGAACTATTTTGACCCTATAATTGAATCTCATGATTTTTATTCCATATGGGGATTCCAGGATCAGTTAATGGAGATGCTTGAAAAAAACGAAGAATTACGTACCCAGCTGGAAAAAAAGAAGTATGAAGACATCAGTTTTAAAAATGACCAGATGGCCCAACTCAGGTTTATCTATGAACGTTCTCCGATGTATGAAATAGAGAAATATAACAGGCTATACCCTGTTACAAGGCTTATGCAGGAGCCTGAAGATCTAAAAATCAAAGCTGTAACCAGCACTGTTGTTGAATCTGAGTGATTTTATTGTTCTTGGGGGTGTATTTAAGATCATATCACAACCTTACTTTACCATAAAATCAATCAGTTTGCGGTCACCGATATAACCTGTCAGCCTGTCATTTCGTTTGACTTGCCCCACACCAGAAGGTGTACCTGTAAATATAAGATCCCCTGTTTTCAGTGTAAAGAAACCTGATACATACGATATTATCTGATTGAAATTAAATATTAGCTGGCTCGTATTACCAGACTGTACTGTTTTACCATTTTTCTCAAGCCTGAAAGAGATACTGCCTACATCACCGGCTTCCTTTACAGTTATAAATTCACCTATGGGTGCAGCACCATCAAACGATTTGGATATATCCCATGGCATTCCTGACGATGAAAGAGAAGATTGAAGGTCACGTGCTGTAAAATCGATACCCACTGTAAGACGGTCATAATACCTGTAAGCATATTTATCTGCTATTGAACGACCCAGTTTACAAATGCGCAGGACTATTTCAATCTCATAATGAATATTCTCGGTAAAACCGGGTATAAAAAAAGGTTTATTATTCTTGAGCAAGGAGGAGTCGGGTTTCAGAAACACAACCTGATTATCAGGCAGGGCCCTGCCCATCTCCCTGGCATGATCACTGTAGTTTAAACCAATACAGATAATTTTCATGTTATATCAAATGGGTTTAACCATTATTAAATGACCGTAGCTTTATTTCAGTCAGCACTTTTTTGGTGTATTCCGGGAAGTCACCGTCAAGCATCCAATTAAAATAGCTTGGTTCATTCTTCAACACATCCTCAACAAGTTTACCCTTATGTTTTCCAAAATTGAAAACCTCCTGCCCTTTTGAATTATAAATGATCCGTCCGGCAAGGTCAGCAAACTTATTATGATGACTGAATTTAGAGAGTTTTTCAATATCATTTTCAAGATCATCATACCTGTCAAGTTGTGCTTTCAGTATTTCATATGTGGCTTCTGTATCTGCTTTTGCACTGTGAGCATGAGTAAGATCCTTATCACAGTAAAATTTATAGGCCGCACTCAGGGTTCTCTGCTCCTTCTTATGAAAAATCACCTGCACATCAACATATTTTCTTTTCCTTATGTCAAAGTCAATACCTTCCCTGAGAAATTCCTCGGCAAGAAGGGGTATATCAAACCTGATGGCATTATAACCTGCCAGATCACATCCTTCAAGGAATTTGGCCAGGCTCTTACCAATCTCTTTAAAGCTGGGGCAGTCTTTTACATCTTCATCAGTCATTCCATGGATAGCTGATGCCTGAGGGCTTATAGGAATGCATGGGTTAAGCCTTTTTGTAAACCATTCTTCGCTGCCGTTCGGGTGCACTTTAACAACTGAAATTTCAATAATACGATCTTTAGCAACATCTATACCTGTTGTTTCCAGATCGAAGAATGCGAGTGGTCGTTTCAGGTTTAGTTCCATAAGGAGAATTGGATTATTGGATTACTGGATTATTAAAAACAGGGTTAATTGTAATACATAATTATTAGCTCCTGCCGGCAATAATTACCTGCTGTCCGTACGTCTGCATCTCATATCTCGCACTTCATATTTACATCAGGCATTTATCATCATAGGCATAAGAAGCATTAATACATCTTCAGCCTCGTTATCTGTCTCCGAGGGTAAGAATAAACCGGCCCTGGTTGGGTCGGCCAGTTCAATAACAACATCTGAAGACTCGAGATTAGATAGTATTTCAAGCAGGAATACTGATTTAAATCCTATCTCCATGTCCTCTCCTTCATATTCACAATTCAGTCTTTCATATGCTGAAATGGAGAAATCAATATCCTGTGCAGAAACCCTGATTTGGTTTCCTGTCAGCTCCAGCTTAACAAGGTTACTGGCCTGATTTGAGAATACTGACACTCTTTTAAGCGTATTAAATAATTCTATTTTGTCTATTCTGATCTTTCTCGGGTTGTTTGTGGGTATTACTGAATTATAGTTCGGATAATTACCTTCAACAAGTCTGCATACAACCTTATATTCAGAAAGAGAAAAGAAAGCATTTTTGTCGTCGAATTCAAGATCTACTTTGCCTTCCTCTTTAGGAAGGATATTTTTCATCAGTGATGCAGGTTTCTTTGGTAATATAAATGAAGCATTCTCCTCAGAATGAGCGTCGCTACGCTGATACCTCACCAGCTTATGTGCATCAGATGCCACAAAGGTTATCTTATCTGTTCCGGCTTCTACAAATATACCTCCCATCACAGGTCTTAGTTCATCATCAGCAGTGGCAAAAACTGTTTTACTAATACCTGAAAGCAGGATATCAGCATCAATATTGAAAGCAACCTTTTTATCTTCTTTTATTGAAGGCAGAACAGGAAAGTCGACCCCATTCTGACCAACAATACTGAATTTACCTTTTTCAGAGCTTATCACTACTGCCATGGTCTCAAGGTTAATCTCAAAAGTAAGTGGTTGCTCCGAAAATTCCTTGAGTGTATCCAGAAGTATCCTGGCCGGGATAGCAATACTACCCTCCCCATCGGTATTCTCCAGGCTCATTTTTGTAATAAGTGTTGATTCAAGATCAGAAGCTGTAATCTCCAGGTTACCCCCTTCAAGTTTAAAAAGGAAATTATCAAGTATAGGAAGTGTATTTTTTGTACTTATTACCTTGCTTATTCCCTGAAGATGGCCCAGAAGCTCGGTACTCGATACGACGAATTTCATGTTTTATGTTTATTTAAAGTTACCAATTATCTCTATAACAACAAGTAAATGATCTAAATGCCTGACAAATAGACATGTTTTAAATTTATTACA
Source organism: Bacteroidales bacterium (assembly GCA_003518245.1). Taxonomy (GTDB): domain Bacteria; phylum Bacteroidota; class Bacteroidia; order Bacteroidales; family VadinHA17; genus UBA9300. The sequence goes on from DOZA01000149.1 coordinate 14,325, forward strand.
GATTATCAATATTAGTAAAAAAAGTTATATCCTCAAATAAAAATCATTCTGAAATAAAATAAGACGGGCCTTTAATAAGCGGATCCACATCATAGTATTTTATTATGAATAAATCCTCTGCCCTGTTTGTAGTTCCCCACATCCTGTCAGTATCAACCTGCAACATATTCCCTTTCTTTATTTTCCTCTTCCATGTAAAGAGGTTAATTGTATCATTATCAAGAGTAAATACTGTAAGTTTAAAATATGGATTCCCTGCTGTTATTGAATCACTTGCAGCCTTACTTATGTTATAAGCCCAGTTCTCAAAAGGTATAAACGTAAAATATGATAGGTATCTCTCCACAGCCATTGTATCGATAGCTCCATTTTCATTTTCTTCACTGGAGAAGCCAATACCATTTTCAGTCCGGTTTATAGTAAAAGATGAATCAGGATCATTATAATAATTCATTTGTATTTCAGATATCTGAGAAGGTCTGTATCTGAAAACAGTAAACGGCAACCAGAACCTGGCATCGTCAAAAAAATAGAGTGTTGGATCGGTATCATAACCAGGCATATGCATTATAAATGGTTTTGTATTCTTTCTTTTCTGCATAATACCCGGTTTATCCCTGTTGGCACTCCTGAAAACGTGAAAAGACTGCATCAATTTTCTTTTGTCATATATTTTTACTTCAAGATGTTCAGTTAATTCACTTTCAACTAAATCCGAATAAACTTCATCCGATACCGGCGATTTGATGCTTATATCCCCTATAGTCTCCAAGAGAAATTCAACAGCCCCCTGTCTTGCAATATTTATATCGTTAACATACCAGCCTTGTGATCTACGGCTCAGTTTAACAGTATTATCTTCTCCTGATATTAGTATTCGATATATCCTGTCTGTATGTTCAACATGGAAAACAGAATTGCCTGCTCCAAAAGGAATATGCCTGCCTATCGCAAACAACACGATAGCTATAATAAGGATTACTATAACTATTGCTATCTTTTTCATCTTATTGCCCGGTGTATTTCCTTTTTCTTATAAGCATAAATATACTGCCTGTAATAATTACAAGCATTATTGGGCCAAGGGTGTTTATAAGCTGCCATATGATCCTTTCATCCCTGATTCTTTCTCTGTCAAGAAGTCTGATTTTCAATTCCCTGGAGCGCAGGCTCATTAATCCCCTGTCATCAACAAGATAATTAAGGCAATTAACTATGAAATCTTTATTTCCGAAAATCTGACCGGAATATCTGTCAACGCCCAGTCCCTGTGGAGTTATCCTGTTTCCAACAATACTTACTTCGTTTCTTATGATATCACCATCGGCGACTACTATCATACTTGTAGTTTTGCTACTTTTCTTCAGCTCAGATCTTCCATAGGAAGTCATCCTGTTAGCAAACAACGAATTAAACTTCCCTTCAAGAAGTACTGCAACGGGTATAAATGATTCAGTAAATGCATCCTCTGGAGGAGGGTTCTTGTAATCGTCAAGTTTAATCAACTGAGGGGGTGTAATTGTCCGGCTTCCTGCAGAACTGGCAAGCAGAATCTTTTTTCTTACTTCACTGTCTGAACCAACAGTATCAATAGAATTTACAAACTCTGATTTCACCAGATTAATACTGCGAGTAAGAGGGCTGGCAGAATTAGGATATAGTAATGGATAATATATCCATGGAACAGGTATTAACTGCCCTGTTCCAGCAATTGTTGACCTAACCGGAATTATAAGACAATCGGTATCCTGAATAAGTATAGGGTTTATACGCACGCCATATTTAAACAGTTGGTCTTCAATATTCAGGGGCT
>DOZA01000331.1 GCA_003518245.1 Bacteroidales bacterium
AAATACGCTTCACGGCGGCCCGGGAGGATGGCATAGTGTATTATGGGATACGGAAATCATGGAAAAGGAAGGAAAGGAACCGGCCGTTAAATTCACCTATATTAGCCCTGATATGGAGGAAGGATATCCCGGTGAGGTAAAGGCTGAGGCTATATATACCTGGACCGATGATAATGAACTGGTTATTGAATATAAATGTACAGCAGATAAAAAGACTGTTTTAAACATTACTAACCATGCCTATTTTAATCTGCATGGAGCAGGGAACGGCGATATACTCGACCATGAGCTTATGATAGCTGCCGGGAAATTTACACCTGTGGATTCTAACCTTATACCATCAGGGGAGTTGAGACCGGTTAAAGGAACACCTTTTGACTTTACCAGCCCGCATGTAGTAGGTGATCGCATAGGAGAGAATTATGAGCAGTTAATACTCGGAAGGGGATATGACCATAATTTTGTGCTTGATAACGAAAATGAACCTGATGCTGTTGTTTATGAACCACAGTCAGGACGAATGATAGAAATGACAACTGATCAACCTGGTGTACAGTTCTATTGTGGAAACTTCCTTGACGGGACACAAAAAGGACATGGAGGAAAAGTATATGAGCACAGGAGTGGCTTATGCCTTGAAACCCAGCATTTTCCTGATAGCCCTAATCAACCGGATTTTCCCTCCGTAATACTGGAGCCAGATAAACCGTTTACCTCAAAAACAGTGTACCGTTTTACTGTTAGATAAGAGTGATTATTAAGCGTATTCAGATTTAAGAATATAGATTTAAGAGTTAATCTTTAACCAAGCTCATATTATGAATAAAAATGGCTCCCTCTTAATAATATGTCTCTTTATTACCTTGTCTGTTTGTGCCCAGAATAAAGAAGTCTTTCCTTTCATGAACCCATCGCTTTCCTTTGAAGAACGGGTCGATGACCTTGTTTCAAAAATGACAATGGAGGAGAAGGCTGATCAGTTGCTTTATACTGCGCCTGCTATACCAAGGCTTGGCGTGCCCGAATATAACTGGTGGAATGAGGCATTGCATGGTGTTGCAAGATCAGGATGGGCAACGGTCTTCCCCCAGTCAATAACACTTGCTGCCTCGTGGGATGAAAATCTTATGTTTGAAGTGGCAAGTATTATTTCTGATGAAGCAAGAGCAAAATTCCATGACTTCCAGAGAAGGGGAATGAGGGGAATATACGAGGGATTAACCTTCTGGTCCCCAAACATAAATATTTTCAGAGACCCGAGATGGGGCAGGGGCCAGGAGACATATGGTGAGGATCCTTACCTTACGGGCAGAATGGGTTTGCAGTTTGTTCTTGGAATGCAGGGTGATGACCCTAAATATCTTAAGACTGTAGCTACAGCCAAACATTATGCAGTGCATTCAGGCCCTGAACCCATAAGGCATGTATTTAATGCAAAAATAAGCGAGGTGGACCTGCGGGAGACATACCTTCCTGCCTTCAGGACATTGGTGGTTGACGGTGATGTGCAGTCTGTTATGGGTGCATATAATATGTTCAGGGATCATCCCTGCTGTGCAAACGAAGAATTATATGGTATACTGCGTAATGAATGGGGTTTTGATGGATATATAGTATCTGATTGCTGGGCTATCTCTGATTTTCATACCTTCCAGGACTATACACAAACACCGGCCGAATCGGCAGCTATAGCTGTTAAGCGAGGCACTGACCTTAACTGCGGAGTGACATATAAACACCTGGCTGAAGCTGTGGAAAAAGGATTTATTACCGAGGATGAGCTTGATATTGCAGTTAAAAGAATAATGCTGGCGAGATTTAAACTGGGATTATTTGATCCTGATTCCCTGGTACCCTATTCATCACTGCCCCTGAGTGTGAATTGCTCTGATTACCATAATACAATGGCAAGGGAAGCTGCAAGAAAATCTATTGTACTCTTAAAGAACGATGGCATCCTTCCACTGAACAGGGATATAAAAAAGATTGCAGTGATTGGCCCTAATGCAGATAATTTTGAAGCACTGATAGGTAATTACAATGGAATACCCAGAAATCCTGTTACCATACTTAAGGGAATCATAAATAAAACAGGTACAAAAAGTGAGGTGTTGTTTTCAGAAGGCAGCCACCTGGCTGAAGGATTACATAACCTTTTTCCTGTTCATTCAGAGTATTTATATACCGATGATGATGAGCAGGGCATTTATGCAGAGTATTATGATAATCCCGATTGTGAAGGAGAGCCGGTATTTACACGTATTGACGACAATATTGATTTCTACTGGGAAAAATACAGTCCACATCCTGATATACCTCATGATAACTGGTCAGTTAAATGGACCGGCTGGCTTAAACCACCGGTGACAGGTAAATATTTTCTTGGCAGTTGGGGATCATCAAATTACCGGATATTTATTGATGATGAGGAATTCCTGAGCTACAATGGCAGTCATCATGCTTTCCACCGTGAAAAAGGTATTCAGTTTGAAAAGGATAATAAATACAGACTGGAAATAGTATACAGGAACCTGAGTGGTGATGCCGATATTAAATTCCTGTGGGCGACACCACAGGAAGATATGCTGGAGAAAGCTGCAAGTGTGGCACAATCATCTGATATAGTTTTACTTGTGCTGGGACTGTCGCAAAGGCTTGAAGGTGAACAGATGTCTATTGATATTGACGGATTCAAGGGAGGCGACCGTACACACCTTCAGATACCCGCTGTTCAAAAAGAATTATTTAACAGGATAAAACAAACCGGGAAACCTGTAATAGTAATACTTATGAACGGAAGTGCACTTTCTGTAAATGATATTGACAACAGGGCAAATGCCATCTTGCTTGCCGGTTACCCGGGGCAGGAGGGGGGAAATGCAGTGGCTGATGTTCTGTTTGGTGATTATAATCCTGCAGGAAGATTACCTGTTACATGGTATAAATCAGTTGAACAACTGCCTCCTTTCGAGGATTATGATATGGAAGGACGTACCTACAGGTACTTCAGGGATGAACCTCTTTATCCTTTTGGCTATGGATTAAGCTATACTACATTTGAATATAGTGATCTCGAAATACCTGAAGAGTTATATCCCGGGCAAGAGGCAAGGATAAGTGTCAGTGTTAAAAATACAGGGTGTCAGAAAGGTGAAGAGGTGGTGCAGCTATATGTCAGTGATGAAAAAGCATCGACACGTCGCCCTATAAGAGAGTTGAAAGGTTTCAGGCGGGTTAGTTTAAAACCCGGGGAAACAAAAACAGTAAGCTTCATTCTTGAAGATGAAGATCTATCAATAATAAATAATAGGAATGAATGGATTGTTGAAAAAGGATGGTTCACAATAAGCCTTGGAGGTAAGCAACCTGGATTTAAAGGCAGGCTTGATCCGCAGTTTACCAAGGTGCTGTCAGGAAGAATAAGGTATAAGTGAGGATATATCTCGTTTCGGGTTTTCCACCTCCGCTGGCGCGGATCTCACGATCCGTGCCATGCTTCGGCGGACAGGCGTGTTTCGTGTTTATTACTAATATTTAAAACCGGGAATAGGGACGAAGGCTGATTGCCAGGTTTTTATATGATGGATGAATTTCGTAAAACCTGAACATATGTATACAAAATTCTGTTAGTTAGTGTCTGAAAGAAAACTCTCGTTTTCCTGATTTTTCATAAAAAGTTCTCATTCTCTAAGGTTCGGATGAATTAAGAATCAGGATTTTTATCCCGGATTCCGGTTCATTCCATCCCAGCATTATCAAATATGTTCATATTTTCTCCTTCAGGGCGTACCATTCCCCTGTTGGAAGATATCTGTTTATATTTTTCAGGTGACTTTTAGGCCGCTACTCTAAACTCTCTTTCAACCAGATCCTGTTTTCGCCGGATCTCAATCAACTCTTGTCCAATTCTCCGCAGGTTATATGCTGCGACTGACAGCCCGATATATCTTTTAAAATGCATATAACCCCGGTCCGGACACCGGTCCAGTCCCCTGCACTCCAATTCATTGATGTTTGATTCTACTGCACTGTGTTTGTTTCTCAACAGTTTAAAATTCCGATGATCCTCCTCGGCCTGCTCCAGCTTGTTGCACTTCCCTTTCTTGGGCATGACTACTTTCTCGACATGTCCTTCCAACAAGGCCTTGTTTTCCTTATTCCAGAAGCCTTTATCAAAACTCCAGCTTCTGATATTGTATCTGGAGATCAACTCTTCTGCGATTGGCTTTACCATCTCAACATCGGATTGATTTTCCATGATCCGGTAGTCCACAATCAGGTTGTACTGATCTGTAGTAATGGCCAGCTTCTTCCCAAGCTCAACATTGGGATGCAGTTTCCCCTTTTTGATCCATTCGGTATATCCTTCGAAAATGGAAAACACTTTTTCATCGTGAGGGATTACCTCTCCTTTTAACACCCTGCGCTCAAGTAAATCAATATGTTTGTCCAATAGCTCCATATACCGATCCATCTCAAGATGGATCAACACATCCATGATATCTCCTGTCGGAAGGTCTTCTTTTGATCTTTCAAGTTTATTCTGTAGTGCCCGTGCTTTTGACAAGTAATAGCGTACGGTCTGTTTTACCCGTTGCTCCTTACCTTTACCTCCCGACGAGAAGGCTTTGCCAACGGCCCTCATCGAGTTTTTTAGTTGCCGGTACCAGTCTCGCATCTTCCTCCAGCCCTGAACCTCAGGGTATTTCTTCAGAAACTTAGCTACCATGTCCAGGGATTTGCGGGCACTGTCCCATAACAGGTTGTAATCTGTGGGAAAATGTACATTGCTCTCTACCGCAAAACTATCTGTCTTTAAGCGTAATGCTTCCGCCTCTTTTTTTTTAAACACCTTATACCCGAACTCAACAATAACCCGGTTCAACTCCCGTACAGTCTCGTCATTAAGAAGCGATACATTGTCGACGATGTTTTGGTATTCAAATTCATGTCGCTCATAACCAAACCCCCGTTCAACACCCATTATCTGGCGGATCAGGGTATGGTGGTTTGCCAGGTCATGAAGCTCATCATAGCTGATATTCTGGCACAACCGTACCTGGGATAAAACAAAGATCTGCCACAGATTCATACCCGGACGACCTGTTCGTATCTTG
>DOZA01000184.1 GCA_003518245.1 Bacteroidales bacterium
CCCGTTATTCTCCTGCATGCATTAAGAACGGTAATTGTTGTTCCATGCACTATCCCCTGTGGTCCTATATACATATAAGAGCCGGCCATCATCTGACCATACTGGCTCACCCCCAGAGCATTGAATCGCTCCCAGTCATCGCTGCTCGAATAGTTTGGAATAACCATCCCGTTGGTCACCACCAGTCGGGGAGCATCTTTATGTGAAGGGAATATACCCAATGGATGACCCGAATAAACAACCAGGGTCTGTTTATCATTTATTGTGGCAAGGTACTTCATTATTAGCCTGTACTGAGCCCAGTTCTGAAAGACTGCTCCATTGCCTCCATATGTGATAAGCTCATGTGGATGCTGGGCCACAGCAGTATCCAGGTTATTACTTATCATAAGCATTATGGCAGCTGCCTGTTTTGATTTGTGAGGGAAATCGCCTATAGGCCTGGCTTTTATTGTATAATCAGGTCTGAACCTGTACATATATATCCTGCCATACCTTAATAATTCATCTGCAAATTCAGGAGCCAGGACACCATGAAATTTTTCCGGGAAATACCTAAGGGCATTTCTCACCGCCAGGCGTTTATCCTTATTATTTAATATATCCTTACGTACAGGGGCATGACTAATACTTTCATCATAGGGCTTTGGTTCTGGCATCTCATCCGGTATACCTTCAAGTATCTGTTTATGAAATTCCTTCATTGTTATAACTTAACATTGATTATTATTTGATACAATGCTAAGTTAAAAAAAAGCCCGGTAATTTTCAGCTTTTTTTATCTCCGAGTATATCTTCATCAACAAGAATACGTCCACAGTATTCGCAGACGATAATTTTCTTGCGTGATTTAATATCCAGCTGGCGCTGTGGGGGTATCTGGTTAAAGCAGCCACCACAGGCATCCCTCTGCACGGGCACCACGGCCAGTCCGTTTCTTGCATTCTGACGAATGCGCCTGTAGGCTGTAAGAAGTCTTTCTTCTATTATTTTACTTATCTTTTCTGATTCTTTATCAAGCTGTTTTTCTTCTTTCCTGGTATCAGCGATAATTGAATCCAGTTCAGATGTTTTATTCTCAAGATCACCCTTCAGTCCTTCCAGGTTTGTCTTCGAGTTTTCAATAACCTCTGCCTTGTCATCTTTCAAGACAGTAAATTCCTTGATCTTTTTATTACAGAGCTCTATCTCCAGGGTCTGGTACTCGATCTCTTTTGACAGAGAATCATATTCCCTGTTATTTCTTACATTATTTTGTTGCTCTTCGTACTTTTTTATAAGGTTTTCAGCTTCTCCTATTTCATTATTTTTTGTTTTAATCGCTGTTTCCATCTCTTTGAGCTCTTCATTCAGTTTCCCGATCCTTGTTTCAAGGCCTTCCACTTCATCTTCAAGATCCTGAACCTCCAGGGGTAGTTCACCTCTCAGTGTCCTTATCTTATCTATTTCTGAATCAACAACCTGTAATCTGTACAGTGCCTTCAATTTTTCCTCAACGGTCATTTCTTTCTCACCTGCTTTCACTTTTTCCATGCCTGTGAATAATTTACTGGATTTGTATTTATATTTGAAAATCGGACTGCAAATTTAGGGAATTTTTTTGTAATTAACTCATGTATTATTTCAAGTGCTGGTTTTTCACTTTCATAATGGCCTATATCAACCAGCAGTATATCATTGCCTGCCTCAAAATAAGAATGGTATTTTATATCAGCTGTAGCAAATACATCGGCGCCGGATGATATAGCTTTTCCAATATAATTTCCACCGGAACCACCCATGAGTGCTACCTTTTTAATCTTTTTCCCGGTGAATGCAGTATGTCTTATTCCCTTTGCCTCAAATATCTCTCCGAGCATCTCAACAATACCAGCTTCTGTAAGTTCCTTTTTCAGTTCACCCACCACACCCAGGCCAGTACCCGGCATATTATTTTCGATTCTGTAAAGATCATAGGCTACTTCTTCGTAAGGATGTGCATTAATCATTGCACTGACAACCCTGCTCTTAAGATATTCAGGCAGCACGGTTTCTATCCTAATCTCTTCCTCGATATGATCACTGCCCTGTTTGCCTGCAAAAGGATCAGTACCAGGGCCTGCTCTGAATGTTCCCCTACCATGTATATTATAGCTGCACCTGTCATAATTACCCAGGAATCCTGCACCGGCATTAAAAACTGCATCCCTGACATTTTCAGCATGATCCAGCGGAACAAAAACAACAAGTTTAAGAAGCTTACTATCAAGTGGCATCAGTGGTTTTATATTCCTCAGCTTCATCTTTTCTGCCAAGCGGTAACTCACTCCTCCCCTAACTGTATCAAGGTTTGTATGCATGCTGTAAACAGATATATTATTCAGCACAGCCTTTAATATGATTTTTTCAGTTGCTGTTTTCCCGCTTAGGTGTTTAAGCGGTTTAAAGATAAGAGGGTGATGAGAAATAACCATCTGGCATCCCCTGGTTATTGCCTCATCAATAATTTCTTCAGTGACATCCAGGCTCAGCAGTACTGAGTCCACAGCCTGACCGTGTTCGCCAACCTGTATGCCCGAGTTATCATATGATTCCTGGAAGGCAGTTGGCACCATTGATTCAAGATAATTAACCAGCTCTTTCAGCTTCATTATTGAAATATTTTAAATATCATCCCTTATTTTAACCAGCAGGGAACGTATTTTCTTAAGTGATTTTATTACTTCGTGATTCTTTCTGACATCTTCCGGGTTTTCTGACATTTTCTTCTTTACCCCTGCTATTGTCATACCTTTCTCCTTAAGCAGGTAGTGTATCATCTTAAGGTTATCAACATCCTCGGAGGTAAACATCCTGTTCCCTTTTTTGTTTTTCTGGGGTTTTATAATATCAAATTCCTTTTCCCAGTACCTTACAGCTGATGTTTGCTCTCCGAGCATATCGGCAACCTCTCCTATTGAATAGAACAATTTTCCTTTTTTAACAGTTTTCTCGCTCATAATCAATGCTTAATAGTTATGTTACCATTATTTTCTATTATTATTCCGGTTTCAGGGAAATCCGTCATCATTAGTTCCCGGATCTTAAAAATAGCTCTTTTTTGGGGATCTGTTTTAACCTGACCCGAATTATTCTGATATACAGGTACGATCTTACCTCCCAGAAACTCACCATTGCGGGTCACGCATATATTAATAACCGGGGCATAGCCATTGGGGCCTCTCAGGTTGAATCGTCTGTAAGTACAAAAATTGCCCAGGCTGTAGGCTATCAGTCGTCCTTTATATAATTCCACAGCGCGGCTTACATGGGGTCCATGTCCAAGTACAATATCTGCTCCCATATCTATCACCCTGTGGGCAAAGGTGTAAACATCGCCCCTGTTCTCACCATAATAAAACTCTTCTTCTCTGGTAATATGCTGATAATCGGCTCCTTCGCCACCCCCGTGTACAGATACAATCACAATATCACAACTATCTTCAAGGAGGCTGATGATCTGATTAACCCTGTTATCATCATGAAGGTTTACGGTTCCCTTATTGGGAGCAAAGGCACAGAATCCCACCTTAACAGAATCATTAATAAGTCTTACAGACCATGGATTCTCATCAGTTCCGGCGAATGAAATATTCAGGGAATCCAGAATCCCGGATGTTGTTTCTTTTGCCTTATAGCCAAAATCACCAATATGGTTATTGGCAATACTCAGCAGGTCGAAGCCTGCCATATAAAGAACTTCTGCATATTTCTCAGGTACTCTGAAAGCATAGCAGGTTGTTGTATCCCTGCATTTTTTCTCAAGCACTGCACTATCTGAAAAAGGGCCTTCCAGATTGCCGAAAGTTAGATCAGCCTGAGATAATATATCAAAGAGAGAAGACATCAAAGGCAGAGGATCATCATATGGTGGAAGATATCTGTTATCAGGGAATGCTGTTCCCAGCATTATATCACCAACGGCTGTAATAGTGATTGTATCATTAAAAATAATAGTGTCGTTATCATTGCTGTTCCCTGAAATAAGGCAGGGCGCAGCTATATACATAATAAGAACGAATAATAACTTTTTCACAGGGTATTTCCCGTTCAGAACAAGTGATATTGGATTTCTCAGATTAATCAAAAGACTGACCACTTCTCATTGCAAGTTCAATCATTCTTTCATATTCTTCGGCTGTAAGGTCACTGAAGTAATAATTTGCCGGATCGACCTTTTTACCGTTCAGATGCACTTCGTAATGCAGATGAGGTGCTGTTGAGAGACCTGTGCTTCCTACAAATCCTATAACATCACCTCTTTTCACCTTTTGACCCACTCTCAGGTTATTGAACCTGTTCATGTGGGCATACACTGTCTGGTATCCAAAGCCATGATCAATGATAACATGGTTACCTAGTCCCCTCTTGGAGCTCCTTATCATGGACACCCGTCCATCGCCTGTGGCATAAATATCTGTACCTGTAGGGGCAGTAAAATCCATTCCATAATGAAATTTTCTAATTTTATATATAGGATGGATCCTGTATCCCCATCCTGAAGCCGTGCGAGTAAGGTCTTTATTTGATATTGGCATTATGGCGCGTATGCTACGCAGCATCTCTTCTTTCTCATTGGCCAGTGATATCAGGTCATCAAATGATTTTGACTGCACATATGTCTTCTTTTTGATCCTGTTGAGCCTCATGGCTGTTTCAATAACTATTCTTGAGTTATCATAACCTTCAAGCTCCTCATACCTGTTAACTCCTCCTATTCCTCCTTTGCGCAAAGAAGTTGGTATTGGTTCAGCCTCAAAAATAGTCCTGTACAGGTTATCATCAGTTTCCTGCAGGTGTGCCAGCACCTTCTCCACCTTATCAAGGTCTTTGCTGAGCAATTCATATTGAAGCCTCATTTGCTCATTCTCCCTCTTAAGAACTTTTTCTTTTGGAGAATCAAAAAGATAGGTAAAAATAACACCGTATAATATCGCCAAGATAAGCGAACCGGTAAAATAAGCAAGGAATCTCAAAAAACGTTCCCCCATGCTCATTTTAATCCTGTCAAATGATACCAATTCCTGGTTATACTTGTATTTTATTTTTGCCATATCACAAAATATTGCGCAAAGATATCATAAATATATTAAATCTAATAAATTACAAAAGCCAATAAGGGCATAATTTTTAACATTTATCAGAAAGTTATAGGATTTAATTATCAACAGAATTACTGTTCAGAACACTGATCATTTCATTGTATTCTTCCATGGTCAATTCATCGTTGAAGAAATACAATGGGTTCTTAATCATGCCATTATAATGTATCTCATAATGTAAATGTGGTCCTGAAGATATGCCGGTGCTTCCGGACAGACCAAGGGTATCACCCCTCACAACCTCCTGTCCGGCAGATACATAAACGGTTCTCAGATGTCCATATATAGTTTTAAAACCATATCCATGATCTATTTCCACCATATTACCGAAGCCGAAGGGGCTCCATCCTGCCCTGGTGACTACTCCCGCGCCCGTGGCAAAAACATCGGTGCCTGAAGGAGCCGTGAAATCCTGTCCATGATGCCACCTCGGGGTGCCCAGCACGGGATGCTTTTCCCTGAATTTAAGTCCTTCTCCAAGGGGTATATTAACATTAACGGGGCGAATATAAGGTATATGATCCAGCTTATTCTTCCAGTCAGAGGCAACAGGTATAATATCATCGAACGACCTCGACTGTATATAAGTCCTCCTCAGCAGTTCATCCACTTTCTTTGTAGCACCTATAAGAATATCTGAATTCTCATATCCTTCCAGATCTGCATATTTTTTTGTACCACCATATCCCGATTGCCTGAAAGATGAAGGTATTTTTTCCATATCAAATACCGGTCTGTAAACATTATCCTCGGCTGTAGCTATAGTAGCCAATTTGAGATCAATGGTTTCGAAATCCTTTGCCATCAAATCATACTTGTACTTTATCTCATCAAGCTCAGACTGTAGTTTTTTTTCTCTTGGCGATCCAAATAAATACTTGAAAACCATACCATAGCCTATAGCAAGTATAACTGAGACAACAAGAACTATACTGAGCCTGGCAAGTTTCTGTTTTAAAGAAAGCCTGTATTCTTTATATACTAATTCTTTTCTATCAAGTAAATATTTCTTTCGAAACATCAGCATAATTATAACTTGAATTTCCCCCTCAAGTGCGGCAAATCTAATTTAAATAAACTAATTTTACAAACTATTAGTAAATCATCATGTTAACGGAGTAGTGTTTTATATGAACTCAAAGGAACTAAGAAAAGCGTTTTTCGACTTTTTTAAATCAAAAGAACATACAATAGTAAAGTCAGCCCCGATGGTCCTTAAGAATGACCCCAGCCTTATGTTTACCAATGCGGGGATGAATCAGTTCAAGGATATTTTTCTCGGAAATCAGAAAGCAGGTACACCCCGTATAGCCAACACCCAGAAATGTCTCAGGGTTTCGGGTAAACATAACGACCTGGAAGAGGTAGGCCACGATACCTATCATCATACTATGTTCGAGATGCTTGGTAACTGGTCTTTTGGGGATTATTTTAAAAAGGAAGCTATAGAATGGGCCTGGGAATTTCTTACCTCGGTTATTGGCATTCCTGAAGACAGGATATATGCAACGGTATTTGAAGGCAGCAGCGAGGAGAACCTGGACAGGGATAATGAAGCTGCAGAATACTGGGAAGGATGCTTTAAAGACCCGGAAAACAGGATACTTGATGGCTCCAAAAAGGATAATTTCTGGGAAATGGGAGATACAGGTCCTTGTGGCCCCTGCTCAGAAATACATATAGATCTGAGGGAAGAAAAAATAAGAAAAGAAACACACGGGCATACCCTTGTAAACAAAGATCATCCGCTGGTACTGGAGATATGGAACCTGGTCTTTATACAATATAATAGAAAAGCTGATGGATCACTAGTACAACTACCTGAAAAGCATATTGATACCGGGATGGGGTTTGAAAGGCTCTGCATGGTGGCCCAGGATAAAAAGTCAAATTACGATACTGATATATTCCAGTCGCTGATACATGAAATATCAACAATCACAGGAGTACGTTATGGCAATAATAAGGATACTGACATAGCACTGAGGGTAATAGCCGATCATCTCCGGGCTGTTTCTTTTTCTGTTGCCGACGGGCAGATACCATCAAATAATAAAGCCGGTTATGTTATAAGGAGAATACTCAGGAGAGCTATCAGGTACGGATATAATTATCTGAACCAGGAAGAGCCCTTTATTTTCAGACTGGTACCTGTACTGGTGAATATTATGGGCGATTCATTCCCCGAACTGGCAGCCCAACAAAAACAGATCACAAGTATAATAAAGCAGGAAGAGATTACATTCCTGAACACCCTGGGTAAAGGTATACGCCTCATCGACAGTAGTATAATGGATTTGAAGAAATATGACAAAAACATCTTCCCGGGCAAGGATGCATTTACACTTTATGACACCTACGGATTCCCTCTTGACCTTACACAACTGATCCTGAAAGAAAATGAAATGACAGTTGATATTGAAGGTTTTGAAAAAGAGATGGAGAAACAAAAACAAAGATCTAAGACCGATGCGGTAAAAGAAACTGCTGACTGGGTAATAATTAATGATACGCAGGGGACAGAATTCACGGGTTATAAAAAAACAAGCGAAAGAGTGAAGCTTACAAGGTACAGGATGCTAAAGGTCAAGGGCAAGGAATTTTACCACCTGGTATTTGACAAAACCCCCTTTTATGCTGAATCGGGAGGACAGGCCGGCGACACTGGCTATATTACCAATGGTAAGGAAAAGATCTATATTATTGATACTGTCAAGGAGAATAATCTCATTATACATCTTAGCAAAACAGTGCCATCTGCTCCTGAAGATTTTTACGAAGCAGTTGTTGATGATAAAAAAAGAGAAGCCACGGCTAAAAACCATACAGCAACACACCTGCTTCATTTTGCCCTCAGAAAAATACTTGGTGAGCATGTTGAACAAAAAGGATCGCTCGTAAATGCAGAAAAGTTACGTTTCGACTTCAGCCATTTCAAGAAGATAAGCACTGAAGAGATTATAATTATTGAGAAGCTTGTTAATGATATGATCCGTAAAAATATCCCCGCCAGTATAATTGACGAGATGCCCATGGAGCAGGCACTGGACAAAGGGGCCATAGCATTGTTCGGGGAAAAATATGACAGCAAGGTGAGGGTTGTCGGGTTTGATGAGTCACTGGAGTTATGTGGTGGCACACACGTAGAATCAACAGGTCATATAGGCCTTTTCAAAATTATATCAGAAAGTTCTATTGCAGCCGGGATCAGAAGGATAGAAGCCGTCACATCTGAACATGCACTGGATTATGTGAATCAGAGATTATCAGTACTTGACGAGATCAGCAATATGCTCACCAGCTCAAAAGATATTCCTGATACAATATCCAAACTCCTGACTCAGATAAATAATCTGAATAAAAAAGTTGAGAAACTGGAGGTTAATGCATCAGCAATCTTACATGATGAGCTCCTGAAAAAATCTGAGTATATCAATGGAGTGCAATTAATAGTCCAACAGATACATGTTGATTCTGCTGAAATATTAAAGAAGATAGCCCATATGATAAGGATATCAAATAAAGGAATCATACTTGCAATAGGTGCTCATATAGAAAACAAAGCCCATCTGTTGATCATGATATCTGATGATATAGTAAAACAAAAACAGCTCAATGCCGGTAAGATTATCGGTAATGCTGCTTTTTATATAAAAGGAGGCGGTGGTGGACAGCCATTTATGGCAACAGCAGGAGGATCTTATCCTGAAGGCATACCTGAAGCCCTTGAGAAAATAAGGAAGGATATTGAAGCTGCCCTGGCCTGATCTAGTTGTAAACTTTTATATTTTACCAATGAAGAAAATATTTCTGCCCCTGGCTATTATCCTTTCATTATTATATTATTCCTGCACCGGGGAAAATTGCGACCAGGAAACAGAGGTATATATGAAGGCTGCATTCTACTCAGCTGAATCATCAGAGCCTATTAGTATTGACAGCCTTGACATATACGGCCTTTATATACCTGATTCATCTATCTGCTCAATGGCAACACTTGAAAAAGTCAACCTGCCCCTGAATCCATCTGCCAGCAGCTGTGCTTTTGTAATAATGAACGGGGGCCGTTCGGATACTATAGAAATAAGTTATCAGTCTGATCTACAGTTCCTGTCCCAGGCCTGCGGGTATATTTTTGTATTTGAAATTGAAGAAGTACTTTTTACAACAAATGACATACTTAATGTATTGATCACAAATAAACCAGTTAATCAAGGTGATGAGGAAAATATTCAGATTTTCTTTTAGATTGTTCCTTTTTATGTGCACTGTGCAAGTATTTGCACAGGAAGCAGATACTGTGAAAGCCACGAAATCAATCAGCGCCGGAATTGAAGTCTCGGGTCCTGTGCTATATGCTCTCGACAATTCAAAATATAATCTTGAGGGATATTTTTCATACAGGATCAATAATAAGTACTACATTGTTCTGGAACCAGGTTATTCAAGGTATAACTACAGCCAGTATAATTATGATTATAATTGCCAGGGATGGTTTTTCAGGATAGGAACGGATATTGGCATGCTGGAACCGGTAGCTTCCAAGGTCAATCATTTTGCAGGTATAGGTCTGAGATACGGCCTGTCGGTATTTGAACAGGAAGCACCATTTATAAGTGTGGACAGTTTCTGGGGTAAAGCTAGCACTGCTATACCAGCAAACTTTGTTCATGCCCATTTTTTAGAGGTACAGGGTAGTGTAAAAACTGAATTATTCAGAAATTTTCTGATAGGTTGGGCTATAAAATTACGTACTCATTTATACTCTTCAGACAGTAATGTGAAAAAAGCAATATATATACCTGGCATGGGCAATACAGGTGCCTCTTTCACACCAGCTTTTTCCTATTATATTATTTACCGTATTCCTCTCAGGAATTCTTCCGGCGAATAATGATCATGCCAAGGAAGGTGATCAGCCCGTTTACAATCAGGAGCTCAAATCCAAATTTATACCCAAAGAATAACTCCTCGGAGAAAGTATTGAGCAATACACAGATAAGAGGTGAGGCAACTGCTATATACGGGACAAGATGATCTTTCACCTTCCACTGCGTAAATAGACCGAATGAGTACATGCCAAGTAAGGGGCCGTAGGTATATCCTGCCACTGTGAACAATGAGCTTATTACGCTCTCATCGTTTATCAGCCTGAAGATCATAATTACCACCATAAGGATGAAAGAAAACATTATATGCACACTGAATCGCACTTTTTTCAGTACTGATTCCTTTTCGCCTCCCCTTCCCAGTATATCAACAGTAAATGAAGTGGTCAGTGCAGTAAGAGCTGAATCAGCACTTGAATATGCTGCTGCTATTAAGCCAAGGATAAAAAACATGCTGACGGCAGATGACAGCCCTCCCCGTGTGGCAACAAGGGGAAAGAGGTTATCAGGTTGTTCAGGCAGTGACATCCCCGCATAAGTAGTATAAATAACCAGTAAAACACCCAGCACCAGGAATATAAGATTGACAGGTACAAATGCTATGCTATAGGTGTAGATATTCTTTTGTGCATCTTTCAGGTTGCGGCAGCTGAGGTTTTTTTGCATCATATCCTGGTCAAGGCCTGTCATAACAATAGTAATGAACATACCTCCAAGAAATTGTTTTATAAAATGTCTTTTATCATTAAAATCATCAAAAAAGAAAATCCGGGATAACTTATTCTCTTTCACCGATTCAAACAGAGACCCCAGGTTAAGATCCATTGACCTGGAAATAAAGATTACCGTAAGTATAACCGATGTAAGCATAAATACAGTCTGCAGTGTGTCAGTCCATATAATAGTCTTGATACCTCCTTTGAAAGTATACAGCCATATTAATGCAAGCGTTATAACAACCGTTACTGCAAAGGGTACATCCCATGCATCAAAAATGGTGAATTGCAGAACAATAGCCACAAGAAATAACCTGAAGGATGCTCCAATTGTTCGAGACAGCAAGAAAAACGATGCCCCTGTCTTATATGAATAAGGGCCAAAACGGTTGTCCAGGTAAGTATAGATGGATGTCAGCCTCAACCGGTAATATAATGGCAGCAGAACTTCGGCAATAACAACGTAACCTGCAAAGTAACCAAAAACCATCTGCATATATGAGAACTGGCTGTCAATGACCCATCCGGGAACAGAGATAAAAGTAACTCCCGAGAGTGATGAGCCCAGCATGCCAATAGCAACTATAAACCAGGGTGACCTCCTGTTACCAATAAAGAAGCTCTCGCTGTCAGCCTTCCGACCTGTAATCCATCCAATAAAAAGCAGAAAACTAAAATACAGTATGATTATTACCAGGATAAATGTCGGGTTCATAGAAAAAATTTTGTCAAGGATAATAAAAACAGCCGAGAGAAAAAATTAAAATTATTAATTTAATGCGCTAATTCTATAAATGTATTTGAAAAAGTAAATATGACATTCTTTGATTATCCATCAAAACTGCTCGAAAACGCTGTTAATGAGTTTGCTTCTCTTCCCGGCATAGGTAAAAAAACTGCCTTCAGGCTGGTGATGCACCTACTGAGACAGAGTGAATCAGATGTTGAACGTTTCGGGGAAAACATAGTTAAGTTGAAGAAAGAGGTTAAATACTGTAAAAATTGTTTTAATATTTCTGACAATGACATTTGTGATATATGTAGTGATAAATCAAGAGACAGGACTATTGTCTGCATTGTTGAAAATATAAGCGATGTTATAGCCATTGAGAATACAAGACAATACAGGGGATTATACCATGTCCTTGGTGGTATAATATCACCTATGGATGGCATCGGGCCATCAGACCTGAATATTGATCAACTGGAAGAAAAGGTGAAAAAAGGAGGTATAGAAGAAGTGATATTTGCCCTTAGTGCAACGATGGAAGGCGATACAACAAATTATTATATTTACAAAAGACTGCTGCAATATAATATCAGGATTACATCACTGTCAAGGGGAGTAGCAATTGGTGACGAACTGGAATATACTGACGAAATAACCCTGGGCAGATCAATCATCAACCGAACACCTTTTGATAATCAGAAATAAACAGGGCTCAGATGTACAGCCATTTGATTATAATCCAGGTATTCGCTAAATTTGATTATTAATTTTTATTCATTAACCTAAAACTAAAATAACAAATGATACCAGACATAAACAGCAAGTTATCAGTTTCAGCTAAATCAATGAAAAGATCTGCCATAAGGGAGATTTTAAAACTCTTACAGAACCCTGAAATGATATCTTTTGCAGGAGGACTTCCCTCTCCCGAATCATTCCCGGTGAACGAAATCAAGGATATAACTAATATGATACTCGAGACCCAGGGAGATTCAGCATTACAGTATGGCAGTACTGAGGGAGACCCGGAGCTCAGAAAAATGCTACTGAAAAGACATAATGACCATGGGCTTAGTGTGGGGCAGGAAAACCTTGCAATAAGTACAGGATCGCAGCAGGCTCTGGATATATTATCCAAAATATTCATCGATCGGGGCGATTATATTATATGTGGATTACCATCATACCTTGGCGGATTAGCAGCGTTTAATATTTAAGGTGCGAAGCTGGAGGGTATATCATTTGACAATTATGGGATGAAAGCTGATGATCTTGAAAAAACATTAAAAAGACTGGAGGAAGAGAACAAAAAGGTAAAATTCATTTATGTCATTCCTGATTTTCAGAACCCCGCCGGGATTACCATGCCTGAAACCAGAAGGAAAGAAATACTTAATATAGCTTCAAAACATGATGTGCTTGTGGTTGAGGACAGTCCTTACCGGGATATACGATTCGAGGGCAAAGCACAGAGACTGATGTACGATATGGATAATGAAGGAAGGGTAATAACACTCTTTACTTTCTCTAAAATACTGGCCCCGGGGTTCAGGGTAGCATGGATCCTCGGAAACCCTGAAGTGATAGATAAGTTTATTATGGCCAAGCAGTCTGCCGACCTGTGTTCACCTGTCATTGTACAGAAAATAATAGCTGAATACATGAAAAGAGGATTGCTCGAGAAAAACCTGGTGAACACCATCAGCCTGTATAAATCGAGGCGTGATCATATGCTTGCCAGCTTTGAGAAATTTATGCCCGAAGGTGTTACATGGACAAGACCTGAGGGTGGATTATTTCTCTTCCTTACACTCACGGAGGGGATGGATACAGATGATCTGTTTAACCTGGCCATAGAAAAGAATGTAGCATTTGTCAAAGGTTCGGTTTTTTATTGCAACGATTGCGGTAAGAATACCATGAGAATAAATTTCTCATACTGTAATAATGAAACCATTTCAGAAGGCGTAAAACGACTGGCAGATGTAATTAAAGAGTTCGGGGAGTAATAGGATTTTTTTGAAACATTTTCCATTTTATTTGTTTAGTAATTAGTAAACGAATAAAAAACCAATGGGAAAAATAGAGATTTATTTACCTGCAATGGGAGAAGGAGTAATTGAAGCTACTATTACCAAATGGCTGATAAGTGAGGGCAATGGAGTAGAAGAAGATGAGCCCGTAGTTGAAGTTGCAACTGATAAGGTAGATACCGAGATTCCTGCACCAGCTTCAGGTATCCTTAATAATTGCTTTTAAAGAAGGAGATGTACCAAAAGTAGGAAATATATTTTCATATGCTGCAATACTGTGCATTGGAGCTGCCAAAAAGATGCCGGCGGTGATTCAAACTCCTTCAGGTAATG
>DOZA01000336.1 GCA_003518245.1 Bacteroidales bacterium
TAAGTATAAGTAATAGAATTGTCAGCAGGGGCATAAAAATACGCAAAACACTAAAAGCTTTATTATTGAGGTACCGGGGCTTCTCTCTAAGCCATTCATTGAAATCACTTATCAGGGCTGCATCGGTGTCACCAATCATCCCATAAGCCCTGAACTCCTGCCTCCACTGTACCAGGCCTGATAATTCCTTTATGGCTTCCTGTCTTTCAGTCATTTTATTACTTAATAACGATGGAGAACTAAGGTATTCAGCCAGAAGATCCTTCCCCCGGCCCGTACATGTCCTGTTAAGATACTGGTATAAGGAATCATTACCGAAAAGATCAATATCATGTGAAAAATCGTGATGTGGATCTATATATTCACTGCCACCCTTGAAGCAGCTGTAATCATCATCTAATCCTCTTAATTCATCCTTGTTTATACCCTCAAGGTTTTCATAATATTCTTTTCTGAAACTATAATCCGAGTATTTTTTAAGCAGTACTATGAATATGATCAGCGCTGCCAGAAATGAACCTACAGCAATAACCTGGTTTACTTTCCAGAGTATAACCATTAGTGCTATTCCTGCTATAAAAACGATAAGCCTAGAAAGAGAAAGGTAAAGTAATATCCTCCCTGTTCTATCAGTCAGCTTATTGTATTTATCTACATTCTGCGTATATATGTCTTTTATTTTATCCATATCAATCTTTTACCATGTCAACGGCTTTAACGCCGAATTCTACTCTTTTGCCCCTGTAGTAATTACCACTGTTATCAAACTCCCATGTCCATTCTTCTATTCTCTGGCCATGTGGCAGGTGGATAAACACAAGATCATTACTTTCAATAATCTTATTTTCTGTTCTCAGGTGCTCAATATAATCGGTTATAAGTATTGAGTCAATGTTTTTAAGATACCTGATATGAGCTCTTTGTATAGCCTGCCTTAATTTACTTATTTCCTTTGTTGTCATTTTTGTTTTTCGGGCAAGAAAATCAGCCGGGAGGCTGTCGAGCTGAGTTAATACATTTATTGAAAAGACCAGTCCGGCATCAAATAAAGGTTCATATAATGGTATCTCAATATTACTTATATCTATATCCCTGGTGTATCCGTCCCATATTGCCGACAGCGCACCCCCGGTTAAATCTTCCTCGTATAATTTTACCTTTCTTACACTGCCTGTTATGTGTTTCACCTGGGAAGGGTGCATAAGATCCACAAGGTTGATCCTATTGCATTTGTCCTGCACCTCTTCAAGTGGTATATCAAGAAGCCAGCCACTACCAAGGAATGTAACAATATCAGGTTTATGGCATTCTATCGAATCAAGTATATATTCTCTGCATCTCAGCAGATGAGTATCCCACTGTCCCTTTTCTCTCAGATACCGGTTTATTATCCCCTGCTGATCATTTTTATATCCCAGTTTTCTGATCATTTTCTTATATACCCTGACCTCATTCATCCTGTCTTAGTTCTTCCAGTGCCCCGGTCATCATTTTCTGCACTTCCATGGCCAGCTTGTCCGGGTCATCACTCATGAATTCATCTGTTAGTATTGGTTTAAGGATTTGCATTTTTAGTATATATCCCGAGCTGAAAATAATACCTTTCCTGGGCAATACGGCACCTGTTCCGTCTATTATAACCGGTAGTATAGGAGTACCTGTTTCCAGTGCCAGCCTGAAAGCGCCGCTTTTAAACCTTTTTATTTGTCTGTCGGGCGAGCGTGTGCCTTCCGGGAAGATAAACAATGATTCACCCTTTTTCAGTACTCTCTCCGATTGCTCCATCATCTTTACCACGCTCTCCTTATTACCTCTTGTAATTGATATATAACCTGCCAGGTGCATTGATTGACCCAGTACAGGCACACGAAAATTTTCAAGCTTTGAAATCCATCTATAATCAAGCTTCAGGCATTTGACAACAGGAATATCAAGCAGTGACTGGTGGTTTGAGATTATAACATAATTTGTTCCGGGAACATAGTTCTCCCTGCCTGTAATTTTAAGCTTCCACAGGGGGCTTACCCCTATCATTACCCTTCCCTGCCATGACAGCCAGCGATGGACCAGAAAGCTCCCATATCCGAATGGTGCTGCCATAAGCCACATAATAATTGTTACAGGGAACATAAGAACTATGAACAACACACTGAAAACCCATGTATATAATGACTTTATAATGTCCATAAGTGCTAACTTAAGAAATTATATATTAGATATGCACCTGTGAACAAGTTATTTTCTTTCATTATTTCCTCTATATCCTCATAACGATATCTTGTTCCCGGCAGGAATGATTCAAGCTTTTTCCAACCGGGAGGTCCCGTAAAGTTACATTCCTTTATTATTCCTTTTGACACCTTCAATTCCACCTCAGCATCCTCATCTCCAATCAGGAATTTATTTATAAAGGTGAACTTGGGTCCATATGCAAAATTCCATTCCCAGGTAGAAAATTTCTCTTTTTTAATTATATCTATTCTTTTAATATCTTTCTCACCAGGGGACCAAAGTTCTGAAAAGTGGTTGCTGGCTGACACATATTCGATCAGCCCTGATTTTAATTCCCGTATATTACTTACGTTCTTCATTTCTCCTTCAAGATTGCAAACATTTGTGCGGTTCGATTTTACTGACCTGCTTTCAATAACAGCATTACTTACGGACAGGCATTTAGACATCATCTCCAGGTCGGCAGAGAAAAGGATGGTACCATGATGTAGTACCCTGTTCTTAAATACATGTTCGGCATTGCCTGATATTTTAAATCCGGCTGTTCTTATCTCATTTTTTTCACCGGCATAGGCCTTCACATCATACTTATTAAAGAACGATATTAAGAGCCGGGTATATTCTTTAAAGTTTAATTGCTTTCCATCAGGGCTGTTACGTATATAAGTGTAATTAAGATTCCCTTTATCATGATATACTGCCCCTCCTCCCGAAATTCTGCGTATTAACGGTATATTGTTTTCCCTGAGAAATTTTAAGTTTGCCTCTTCCACCGGATTCTGATGCTTACCAATAATAACAGACCTGTCATTCAAATATACCATGAACACTTCACTGTCAGACTCTCTGAAGAAATATTCTTCTGCTGCCAGGTTAAACCAGGGGTCAGTAGTACCAGTATCAACTATCAGCATTGCTTTTTCTTTCAGTTCTGAAAAAATTGGTGTTTTCAACTATTTTTTCATCGAAGAGCCGGTATAAAGACAGGAAGGCATATCCCAGCAGGGCACCCAGCAGAGCTCCGCATATAATGTCACCGGGGTAATGCACACCAAGGTATACCCTGCTGTACGAGACCAGAGCAGCCCAGAAAAGTATTACTATTGTGAACCACCTTTTTTTTAAGAGTCCCAGGCTGAGCACAGCAGCAGCAAAAGAATTGGCAGCATGCGATGAGACGAATCCATACATATCCCCACACCTGTTATTCACGGTATGCACCAGGCTTTCAAGTGAGGGTTCATGACATGGCCTCAATCGCTGGAAAACTTCTTTAAAGGCATGAGCAGAAAGCTGGTCAGAGGCTGTAATCGTAAGTATTATAATGGGCACAATGATTAGCATTGATCGTTTGTACCTTATGCCAATCATAACCAGTATAATAAGATATAGGGGCACCCATGTCAGTTTTGCGCTTACAAGTGCCATAAATCCATCCCACCAATCTGAATGAAATGAATTAAGAAAAAGAAAGATCTCCTGGTCAATCTGCTCCACCATAATATTAACTATAGATTATTCATTCAGTTTTTTCCACAGGATATCTTTCAGGCCATCTATGCCTGATCCGGAAACCGAAGAAATAAATATATAAGGTGTATATTCTATCTCCTTTTGCAACTCTTCCTTGAGTTCATCATCCAGCAGGTCTGCTTTTGTTATGGCCAGCACCCTGCTTTTATCAAGAAGATCCCGGTTGTATTTTTCCAGTTCGTTAATCAAAACCCTGTATTCATCCATTATATCCTTGCTGTCGGCAGGGACCAGGAACAAAAGCACAGAGTTTCTTTCAATATGTCTCAGAAACCTGATGCCCAATCCTTTACCTTCATGAGCACCTTCTATTATCCCTGGAATATCTGCCATAACGAAGGATTTGTAATCCCTGTAGGCTACTATTCCAAGGTTTGGAACGAGAGTAGTAAAAGGATAATCTGCAATCTTTGGCCTGGCAGCAGAGACTACGCTTAAAAGTGTTGATTTGCCTGCATTTGGCAATCCTACCAGCCCGACATCAGCCAGCACTTTAAGTTCGAGTATAAACCAGTCTTCCTTTTCCGGCTCACCGGGCTGGGCAAACCTGGGAGTCTGTCGCACCGCTGTCTTAAAATGGACATTACCAAGTCCTCCCCTTCCTCCTTTCAGGAGTATTTTTTCTTCACCATCAGCCGTAATCTCAAGTATCTTTTCTCCTGTTTCAGCATGCCTTGCTATAGTACCCAGTGGAACATCAAGATATATATCCTCTCCTTCTGCGCCCGTTTTCATGGATGATGAGCCGGGTTTTCCATTACCTGCAAATATATGTTTCCTGTATTTAAGGTGTATAAGAGTCCATAATTGCTTACTCCCCCTGAGAATAATATGACCCCCTCGTCCTCCATCTCCTCCGTCAGGTCCTCCCTTGGGTACATATTTCTCCCTGCGGAGGTGAGCCGAGCCACTTCCTCCCCTGCCCGAACGGCAGAAAATTTTTGTATAATCAACAAAATTACTCTCCAATATATTCTAATTAATACAATCAGCCAGAGCCTTACTCAGGCGATTGAAGATTTCCTCAATATCACCCATGCCATTAACTGGCAAATACTTGTTTTCTTTCTTATAGTACGATATAACCGGTTCTGTTTTTTCCTTATATACTTTAATCCTGTTCTCAATGATATCCACATCCTTATCATCAGCCCTGCCTGATATTTCAGCCCTTCGTACCAGCCTGTTGACTAATTCCTTATGCTCAACCTCAAGCATCAGCATCTTACTTATTGATGTATTCTTTACGGCAAGTGTATTATCAAGTGCCCTGGCCTGATCAACTGTTCTCGGAAAACCGTCAAAAATAAATCCTTCGGAGCCAGGGTTTGAATCTACCCTTTCGGCTATCATCTGTATCACTACATCGTCAGGTACAAGTTCACCCCTCTGCATTATTCCCTCTACTTTCTTCCCCAGTTCAGTTTGCGCAGCCACCTCATCCCTGAGCATGTCGCCTGTTGAGAGATGGATAAGGTTGAATTCTGATGCCAGTTTAACCGACTGTGTTCCTTTGCCTGATCCCGGAGGGCCAAAAATTAAAAAATTAGTCATATCTGTTAGTTTTTTTCAATTAAGTCTGATCTTTAACAATCCTGTATAACGACCTCAGGTTGCGTCCGTAACCATCAATATCAAGGCCATAGCCAATAACAAAGTCATTGGGTATCTCAAAACCCAGGTAATCTATTTTGTGAGAACCCGTATACACATCTGGTTTCATAAACAGTGCAGCTACCTTAATCTCTTCAGCCCCTTTATTATATAAATCTTCAATAATGCCATCCAGGGTTCTGCCTGTATCAATTATATCTTCAATAATTATCAGTGTTTTATTGGCCAGCTCTTCGTCCAGCCCAATCAGTCTCCTTACTTCACCGGTTGATTTGACCCCATTATATGATGATAATTTGATGAACGATAATCTAAGATCCAAACTTATATTTCTCAGCAGGTCAGCAGTAAAAACATAGGCACCATTAAGTATGCTGAGGAATAAAATATCCCTATCCCTGTTCTCCTTTTCTATCTGCTGTCCCAGTTCTTTTACTTTTTCAAGTATTGTTTTATCATCTATAGATAATTCAAATACCCTGTTATTAATTTTTATTTTATTCATAGGCTGGTCTGATGACGTATTCAAGTATTGATGCGAAAATATAAAATATATACCTTATTTTTGTTGCAAACAAAAAATAAAAAACTGCAAAAAATGAAGCCAAGAGTAAGTATTATTATGGGTAGCACATCCGATCTTCCCGTAATGGAGAAAGCAGCAGCTTTGCTTAATGATTTTAAAATACCTTTTGAGATACATGCACTGTCGGCTCATCGCACACCTGCTGAAGTTGAAAAATTTGCCAGGGAAGCATCAGGCAGGGGCATAGAGGTAATCATTGCAGCTGCAGGTATGGCAGCGCACCTCCCGGGTGTTATAGCAGCAATGACCACACTTCCCGTGATAGGTGTACCGATTAGAGCCTCCCTCGAAGGCCTTGACGCACTGCTTTCAATCGTACAGATGCCCACGGGTATACCCGTGGCAACAGTAGGGATAAATGCTGCACAAAATGCCGGTATCCTGGCTGCCCAGATCATAGCTACCGCCGACAAGAATGTTCGGAGTGAACTGCGAAAGTTCAAGGATAACCTCAAGGACAAGATTGTCAGGGCTAACCAGGAGCTGGAAGAGGTTAAGTATGAATATAAGACGAATTGATTATTGTTGATGGGTTGAGAGGTGAGTTTCTCTATTCTCCTCTCAGTACTCACATCCCAAGTATTCGGCATTTTCGCACTGCTCGTTTCGATATTCATCATTCCCCACCCCAGCTGTAACCGGGGCTATTATTCTTAAAGCCCTCCGGCTTAAAAAAATCTGTATTCTTCATTCTTCAATCAATCTGGATTTTATCCTTAAGCGAAAAAACAAATATCACCGGATTACTGTTTACATCAATCTTGTCATCTAGTTCCTCCAATCGTTTTCTCTGGCCAGCGTCCAGTTCATTTTCTTTTAGCTTTTCAGCAATCTTTACTTTCAGGTCAGAAGCCTGTTGTGCGAAGACTATTCTGTTACCTGTAATGAAATAGTATTTTGCATTAAAAGATCTATGAAATATGGTGGGCCCTCTTGCATATCTCCTCCCCCGGAACATGATAACAGCATACCGCAAAACAGTGGAATAATGATTCTTTGTATTAAGGATTTTTTTATTTAAAATTCAATTTTGTCCTTCAGGGTAAAAATAAACACCTGTTCCGCCAATGCGTCTTTTATCAACAATCCCAAAAATATCATCAAACCAGAAGTAGAGGCGTAAATTTTTGCAAATGAAATGCAAATCTACACCCCGGGCTGGTCTGTCCTTGTCTATCTGTATCAGTGCCCCGGCACCCATTTCCATACGGGTAGAATCTTTATAAGACCTGAATTTATCTTTAGCTGATCCTCTTCATTATGGGTGAGAAGCAATCCCTCTTTGAGCTGATAAAATTTCATGGCTTCCATGAGTCCCTCTGTCTCACGTTGTTCATTATCGGCATTGAGTTCATAACAAACCTGTATTGCTTCTCGTATCCTTGTTCCCTGCTTAATGACAAAATCACATTCCTTTTCTTTTTTATGATAAAAGACTTCCTTCCTTTCCCTCTTTAACTGCAGAAATACCAGGTTCTCCAGCAGCCTCCCCCTGTTCTCACTGAATGAAAAAGCATTCTGACTGATTATTCCATTATCAATACAATACAGTTTCTTGGGATTTATCATTTGCTTTCTGAGTGAATAATCATATTTCCTCAACTCAAATAATACGTAAGCAGTCTCAAAATGATTGATGAACTGACTGATACTGTTTACTGATCCAACATTTATCAAATCTTTCAACTTATGATAAGACGTTGGTTTACCGGTGTTTGAAATGGCATACTGAAGCAGGGCCTTTATTGATGATTCACTCCTCAACTCATTACGTTGCATTATATCCCTGTAGAATATATCCTGTAACAGGTTTCGCAATATCTCTTTATCATTTGATTTAAGATACTCCGGGAAACCTCCTCCAATGAGGTACCTGTCAAACAATGAGATCGAGTGTTCTTTTTTATGAAGTTTCAGAAATTCATTATAAGAGAAAGGGTAGAGCTCGTTTGAGATATGCCTTCCTGTAAGTCTTGACCCAAGTTCACGACTGAGCATATTTGCATTGCTGCCTGTTATGATAACCTTCTCTTTCCTGTCAACAAGCTGTCTTACAAACTTTTCCCAACCATGAATATTCTGTATCTCATCAAAAAACCAGACTCCTTTACCTTCGGATATGTCACCGAAAATCTCTTCAGCCTTTATAAAATCCCTTAATTCAAACCCGGTAAGATTTATATCTTCAAAGCGTATATATTTTACAGCTGGGGTATCCTTTAAAAACTGTCTGGCCAGGGTTGATTTACCACACCTCCGGACTCCCGAAATTATT
Organism: Bacteroidales bacterium; assembly: GCA_003518245.1. Taxonomy (GTDB): domain Bacteria; phylum Bacteroidota; class Bacteroidia; order Bacteroidales; family VadinHA17; genus UBA9300. The sequence continues at coordinate 8,241 of DOZA01000336.1, forward strand.
GTAGCATGTTTCGGCAATATCTTTATCTCTTTCTCACGCTCCACTCCGAGGTCGCATTGCAGATCCTCCTGCTGCTTCAGCAATACTTTTTTCAAATCTTTCTTGAGTATCATTGCATATTGTTTATAATTCTATTATACATTTATGTATAATGCAAATATACACTATTTTATATTACAAATGCACAAAAATACTAAGAAGTGTTTTTGTATTACAACTCACCTCCCAGGTTACGGGTCTCTGACCAATGTATGTTTAGAGTATATAGAGCAAATGGTCTGTTAGTCGAGTGGTCAAGATGTCGAGCGGTCATCTATTTCGTAATTCTTTATTCTTCAATCAAAGATCAATCTTATCTTTAAGCGAAAAAATAAATATAACCGGATTACTGTTTTCATCAATCCTGCTGTCCAGCTCCTCCAGGCGTTTTCTTAGTTCAGGATTCAGATCATCTTCATCAAGTTTCTCGGCAATCTTTACTTTAAGATCAGAAGCCTGCCGTGGTATGACTATCCTGCTTTCTGTATTGAAATAATGAGGTGAATTGAATGCTCTCTTATCTATTATTCCATACATATCATCATATACCTCCATTCTTCTGCCCCTGAATTTATTCTTATCAATAATTGCCAGTTCATACCTGAAATCATACATTCCTCCCCATTGCCCGGGTCTGTATTCTCTAACCTCAGCCTTTGTCACTTCGGAGCAGCTAATAATCCATTGATCATCAGTCTCGGCGGGTATTGAATAACTGTATTTCCCGATAACTGACTCAGGTTCAACAATTGTATTGTATTTCTGTCCCCTTGAACCCCTGTCGAATATGTATTCGCGTACCACATTTCCCCCATCAAGGGAATAGACGGTATCATTACCCGGAGAATACAATAGCCATTTGTTATCGTAACTATGTAAAGAAGCCGAAGCTCCCGTGGGGGTAAAACCTTTACCTGCTTTAGGGGGGTAAACAGTCCTGGGTATACGCTTTATTATTTCACCGTCACGGTTGTGAATTACCACAAGGGTTGAATCCCGCCGGTATTGCGGGTGCCCTTTAAAAATTCCGGGACTATACCAGGTATCCCCGGTATAACTAACACTATTCCCTAGAAGATCATAAGGCTGCTTAATATCGCTTACATATTCTGCCCTACTATCAAACAACTGGTTCTCTGTAGTAAAGCTCAGTACAAACATACCGGTATCTATCAAAGGGAACAATGAAGACAAAAGATAGCCGCTATGTTCACCCGGTCCGTTTCCTCCCGCACCCACTTCTTTAATAAACTTACCTTCATCATCAAACATATAGCAGGTAACCGGCCCGGGAAAGTCAACCTGTGTGCCTACAATT
>DOZA01000376.1 GCA_003518245.1 Bacteroidales bacterium
GATGACCCTCATGCTGATAAGCTGGTTACTGACCTGATTAAAAACGCCTGTCCCGAGAGGGTGTATCCTGTTGGGAGGCTCGACAGGGATACGACAGGATTACTCCTGTTTACAAACGATGGTGAGCTGGCAAAGAAATTAACCCATCCCTCACACAGGAAAAAGAAAATTTACCATGTATACCTTAACAGGCCATTGACCCGCAATGACATGATAAAACTTACGGAAGGCATAGATATAGGTGAGATGGTCGCGGTGGATACCATTGCATATCCCGATCCCGATGATAAGACACAGGCCGGAGTAGAAATTCATACCGGACAGAACAAGGTGATAAAAAGGCTTTTTGAAGCACTGGGGTACAGGGTAAAAAAGCTCGATAGGGTATATTTTGCAGGACTGACCAAAAAAAATCTTCCAAGGGGAAAATGGAGACATCTGACAAAAAAAGAGATCAATATTCTGAAAAGAACATAACGAATAATATGGTTCATAAGTCCGGTTTTGTAAATATCCTGGGTAATCCCAATGTGGGGAAATCAACACTAATGAATGCTCTTGTTGGTGAGAAACTTTCAATTATTACTTCCAAATCACAGACGACGAGGCACAGAATAATGGGTATAGTTAACGGTGATGATTTCCAGATAGTTTATTCAGACACTCCCGGTATAATAAAACCTGCCTATAAGCTCCAGGAGTCAATGATGCAGTCAGTTCATACAGCAATTATTGATGCTGACCTGATATTATATGTAACCGATATTAAAGAAAAAATAGATAAGAACAGGGAAACACTTGACAGGGTGATAAAGTCTGATGTCCCTGTTATACTTATAATAAATAAAATTGATCTTGGGGACCAGGAAACACTTGACAGGTTTTTTGAAAAATGGAAAGAAATTATGCCGGAGGCCATTATTGCACCCATCTCGGCAAAGGAAAGGTTCAATACTAACAACCTTCTTGATATCATCCTTAATAATTTGCCTGAAGGTCCGGCATATTTCCCTAAAGACCAGCTTACCGACAGGTATGAACGATTCTTTGTTACAGAAATAATACGGGAAAAAATACTGAATAATTATAAAAAGGAGATACCTTATTCTGTTGAAATCGAGATTGAAAGCTATAAAGAACAAAATAAAATTGTAAACATCAGGGCACTGATACATGTTACAAGAGAGAGCCAGAAAGGTATTATCATCGGACACCAGGGTAAAATGCTTAAGAAAACAGGTACTGAAGCAAGAAAGGATATAGAAGAATTCATAGGTAAAAAAGTGTATCTTGAGATTTACGTAAAAGTCACCAGAGACTGGAGGGATAAGCCTGGAACGTTAAAGAAGTTTGGTTATTGAAATCATCATTATGAGCAGTATAGTAGCAATAGTTGGAAGACCAAATGTTGGCAAGTCAACATTGTTTAACAGGCTCACCGAGTCGAGGGAAGCAATAGTTGATGAAGTAAGTGGTGTCACACGCGACAGGCACTATGGCAAGGTGAACTGGAACGGCCAGATATTCTCAATCATTGACACAGGTGGTTATGTTAATAATTCAGATGATATTTTTGAGAGTGAAATAAACAGGCAGGTCGAGATAGCAATAGAAGAAGCTGCAATTATCATTTTTATGGTTGATGTAATAACAGGCTTAACTGACCTTGACATGTCAGTTGCCAATATGCTGAGGCGTTCAGGTAAGGATGTGTTAGCGGTGGTTAATAAGGTTGATAATAATAAACTCCTTCTTGATGCAGCCGAGTTCTATAAGCTGGGGCTCGGTGATTATTTTACCATATCATCCACCAACGGGTCAGGGACAGGTGATCTTCTGGATAAAATTGTAAACAGTCTCCCGCAAAAAAAAGAAGAGGATGAGCAATCACTGCCAAGGATAGCAGTTGTGGGAAGACCCAATGTGGGAAAATCATCATTACTTAATACCCTTACAGGTGAAAACAGGAATATAGTAACACCTGTAGCCGGTACAACAAGGGATTCAGTATTTATCAGGTATAAGAAATTTGAACAGGATTTTCTACTGGTTGATACAGCCGGTTTGAGGAAAAGATCAAAGGTAAATGAGAATATTGAATTCTATTCAACACTAAGGGCTGTCAGAGCTATAGAAAATTCTGATGTCTGCCTTCTAATGATTGATGCTAACAAAGGTATCGAATCACAGGACCTGAACATAATGAGTATTATTTTATCAAATAATAAAGGACTTGTCCTTCTGGTTAATAAATGGGATATAGCTAAAAAAGATTCTAACTCGGCCAGGAATATTGAGTTAACAATAAAGAACAAGACCTCACCATTTACTGATTATCCTGTACTTTTTATCTCAGCCATTGAAAAACAGAGGATTCACAAGGTGATCAATGAAGCTATGAGGGTTTATGATAACAGGACCAGGAAAATATCAACCTCAGCTTTAAATTCTTACTTTCATCCTATTATTGAGAATAATCCACCTCCCGCTACCAAGGGCAAATTTATAAGGATAAAATATATTAGCCAGCTTCCTACTTTCTATCCTTCATTCGCCTTTTTTTGCAATCACCCACAGTATATAAAGGAACCATATAAAAGATTCCTGGAAAACCGACTGAGGGAAAAATTCGATTTTACAGGAACACCCCTTCGAATATTTTTCAGAAAAAAATAGCTATTTTGGTGTAATTTTTGATGACTGTGTTTAATATGAAAAGTATAACACCGGTAATATTTACAATACTTGTGTCTCTGCCCTTTTTCAGTGGTTGTGAGAAGATCCGGCAGCTGCCACCCGAGCCAGTTATCGAATTCAGGCAATTCACCATGTATGATACTGTTGATATACTTGGTAACCCTGCCAAGGCTGGTATACTAAAGTTCTATTTTGAAGACGGAGACGGAGACCTGGGACTTAAGGAGCCTGGAGAAGGAGAGACTGACACCACCAACCTGTTTTTTACTCTTTACACCAAGGAAGATGGTATATTTACTCAAGTTGACGAATCTGACCCCAACGAACCCTCAGACTACAGGATACCATATATGGATCGGGAAGGACAGAACAAGATATTACAGGGAACAATAGAAATTACATTCTTATATTTCTTTTATGATATTACAGATACTATTAAATATGATTTTTTTGCGAGGGACAGGGCCGGAAATGAAAGTAATATTGATTCCACCTGTGAAATTCCTTTCAGTCTTAACGGGATATGTGTAAATGAATAAACGAGTATAATTTATACCTTAAATCCCATCATCAGGACATCATCAACCTGTTCATTATCTCCTTTCCAGCTATCAAAATAATCACTTATCTTCTTATACTGTTTATCCATGTCCAGGTCCTTAATATTTTCTATCAGTTTTTTCAGTCTTACAATTTTAAGTTTTTTACCATCTACACCCCCAAATTGATCGGGGTAACCATCTGAAAAGATATAAACGATATCATTCCCCTTCAGGTAATACTCCTGGTCATCAAAATATTTTTCCTCCATAAATTCCCCACCTACTGAATTTTTATTCCCTCTTATATAATACAGCTCACCGTCCATCACAAGAATGACCGGACGAAGAGCAGAAGCAAACCTTAGTAGTCTTGTTTTGGGATTATATTCGCAGACCACCATATCCATACCATCATTTGAGGTATCATCACCTGTTTGATTTAGTGTTGTGGTGATTTCATTATCTAAAGCACGCAATATGCCTGATGGTCTGGTTATCTCTTTCCTGTTGACTATTTCCTGCAACAATGCTGATCCTATCATTGACATGAAAGCCCCGGGTACACCATGGCCTGTTGAGTCAGCACAAGCAATCATAATTTTATCATCACTTATAGTATCAAACCAGTAAAAATCACCACTTACTATATCCCTTGGGCGATAAAATACAAATGAACCATTGAAGTTTTCATTCAGTTTTTTTACCGGAGGAAGGAGGCTGGCCTGTATTCTCTGGGCGTAATTTATACTATCCGTTATCCCCCTGTTTTGGTATTCAATCTCTTCTTTTTGAGCTATTACCTCCCTGGTACGTTCAGCCAGCTCTTTTTCAAGCAACTTCCTGGCCCTCTCCTGTGCCCTCTCCCTTATCTTAATAATAACTATCACAATAATAACCAGTATAATAATTGATGAAGAAATAAACCATAAAGATTCCCAGAACGGCTTTTTGATATTTATCTCAAAGCTCTTAATCTGGTTATCAGTCACTCCATCATAACTGTATGAAAGGATATTAAACCGGTAACTACCACTGTTGAGCCTGTATGATACCTGTCTTGAATAAGTAGCGTCTGACCACTTGGTATCATAGTTTTCCATGCTATAGCTGTAATAGACCTTTTCAGGGTCTGCATAATTTAGTCCAACAAAATCAATCTCAAAAATATACCGTGAGCTATAAGGGAGGTTATATTCATCCTGTAGGGGCACTATATTATCATTTATTTTAATTGAAAGAATATTAGTCCTTGACGGATTCAAATTTGATATATCCATATCAGGATCATAGATCATAAATCCTTCACTTGTTCCCATCAGTATATAACCTTCAGAGGTTTCATATAAGGCATTCTCATTACAATGTGCTCCTGATACGAAAATATCATCGAATGTTTTTAATACATTTTTTTCCTGTTTATATAAAGAGAATCCTTTTTGGTGTCCAATCCATATATTATTTCTACTATCGCACAGCAAGCTGTAACAGTTATCCGAATACAATCCATTGCGGAATGTAGTATTCCATAATGAATCCTTCTCAAAACAAAATAGCCCTGATTCCCTGGTAGCGCCCCATATCTTTCCATGATTATCAATATCAAAAGACTGGAATATATTCTTTGCTCCCCCGTATATAATTGCTTTTCCTGTAATAACTCCATTCTGAGGGTCAATCATAACCAACCTGTTACTTTCTGTTGCAACAATAATTTTACCATCATTCCCCGGTACAAGCTGGTTAATATAATTATGAGGCAGTTTTTCAGATGTGGTAAAATGCCTTCTACCCCCTGTCTTTTTATTAATACTAATCACTCCGCCTCTGGTACCCAGCCAGATATAGCCGGCCTCTTCAATTATATCGGTGATATAATTCTCTATGTTATTGTCTGACCTGTACAGAAGTTCTGTCCTGCCCTGCCTGGTACGTTTATACACTCCCTTTTCTTCTGTACCTATAAGGATCGATCCATCATCGCCGAGATAAAAATCGGTTATTCTTTCCAAATTCATTGAAGCTGCCAGGTCAGTATAGCTTTTGATTTTTTCAGTGGCAAGATCAAAAAGATAGTATCCCGATACAGTTCCCGCAAAAACATACCCCTGATATTCACCAACATATATAATATTATTCTCTCTCTTCCCATTTCCCGGCCTGAAAAATTTATATGCATCAGTACTTTGTACGGAAACGCCATTCCCGAAATGTCCTATCCATATATTCCCCCAGTAATCTTCATAACATGTCTTTATATCGTTTCCGGTTAGTCCTGAATTAACATTCAGCTCCTCGTATGATAATACTTTAGCTGTGGTACTGTCAGTCTGTGTTTTGATCAACCCATTCCCGTATGTCGATATCCACAATATCCCTTGCATATCCATCATTAATGACTGCACTCTTGACCTTGTGAACAATTCCTCCTCCCCAATCCTCGCAAGCACTATTTCATCATCTTTAAAGTCGGCCACATACAAACCATTATCCTCGGTAGCAATAAAATACAGGTCAGGGTTAGCGCTTTTTTTAATATCCTGCACCTTATAATAGACCAGCTCACCTGATTCAGCAATAACTGTAAGCACCTTATTGTCAAGCTTACATAATGACAGGCCGTTTTGTGTACCCAGGACAATTTTATTATCTCCCGTAAATTCTGCGCAATAAAGGAAATCCTCAATAGGATTTTGTATTTCAAAAGCTGATTCAGGGTTTTGAGGATCAAAAGCAAATATTCCTTTACTCTGGGTAATAATATATATTATTGAATCACTGCTCTCAATAATATCATTTATTCTTACAGCATCAATACCCAGGATCTGTTTGAGATTTCTGCCTTCAGTAAAATGCATGGTGCCATCATTAAAGCCGAAGTAAATTATTCCGCTGCCTGTTTCGTAGGACGAAACAGGGAAGTGAGTTTCCAGTGTATCCGACACATAAGTCATATGGTACTCAAAACCATCATAATAACAAAGGCCTTTATCGGTCCCCAGCCATATAAAACCATCATGATCCTGGTTGATCGTATAGATAAACCGCCCAGGGAGGCCTTCATTTACACTGTAATTTTTAAACTGGTATTTCTGTGAAAAGGACAACAACGAATTTATCGATAACAAAATAAATATTATCGGATATTTAAACACGAGCTTCCTAACCATCAGACTGCTATTTATTTATTTTTTTTCCTTCCAGCTGGGCTTTAAATACCGGCACACCTCCAATTGGTACAGTAAAAAACTCAAGATATTCACCATACTGGTTTTCGACTGATATTACCACATTATTATTTTTCACCAGGAATTCCCTTTTCTTAATAAATTGAAAATCAAGTGATGAATTTATTTCTTCCTGCTCTATTTTTATCTTGCTCTCTGCCCATTCGTCCTCAAACGATGTGGTTGCAAGCAGTCCCCGTCGTACTCTCGATACAACTCTTATATATCCATCATCATCCCAGTCAAAATTTACCTGTTTAACAAATATGGTAGCTGTGTCAATATAAGGGTATATATGTGATATATTATCAGTTTTGTTCCACATCCTGAAACAATATTCGTATGTAAACGCATTACCGTTCTCAATCGGCCTGTTTTCGTTGGCCAGGGTACTTAGATAGTACCTGTACAGGTTCCCATCATCGCCCGATATTCCCTCACATATTAATTTAAATATATATCCTTCAAATGTTTCCACCCGTTCGCCTTCAGTGGGATTAAATGGGCCAAAGGTATACCAGTCATCATCGTACCTGTCATCATTACCAAATACCTTTGAAGCGAGCAGTGTACCACTCCTGTAATTACCACTGGGTTGAATACCCCTTGCATCATCATCACTCCATGACCCTTCACCTCCATAAACAGAGTAATTCATCTTTGTATCCCAGACACCATTTATTTCATCCACATCACCACCTATATCAGGATCATACACCCTGATATAAAAAGGTTCTGAATATGTTAATGGTATTTTAAAAAAGAAAGTCTGGGAAAAATCATCATCACCCCATGATGTTTCTCCATGACCTCCGAATGTCATCAAGTAAGGTATATTTTCGTCGTTTGCAGGTACAGGTTGTGCCTGTATAATACCTGTGACTAAAAACAGGGAAGTTAAGAATATTAAATAATATGTTTTTTTTCCATCCCTCATACTCTGTACAAAAATAGCATAATTAGTTAAATCATCTTTCTTCAACAACTATTGTCCTGGTAACACATGTTTCTTTAATATTACCTTCAGGATCAGGTTTTGAGCTTACAATCAACTGAACATCATATGCTCCTTTCAACAAATAAGTTTTTTTAATCTCTATTCCTTTATCTGCAGTTCCATCGTCAAAGTTCCAGTAATACTCTGCTATATCCCAACCCGGAAGGTAAGACATTGATGCATCCAGTTTGATTGTATCACCAACATAGGTACTATCAGGTAATGTTATAAATGCCTGTTCTGTACGTTCAATCTGTAACAGATAGCTTGTTTCATTATGATTTATCTCACCGGTTATCATATCTGTCACATTAAGCTTTACAACATACATGCCAGGTTCTTTAAAACAATGTTCAGCCTTTGCAATATTGGTTTTTAATTTAGTACCATCATCAAAATCCCATTCAAATTCAAAAGGCATTGAATCAAATTTCATGGAATTTACTTCTTTAAACTCATAGCAGAATTGCTCATAAACAAGTTCATTACATTCGCTTTTCCTTATTATTTCTGAGATGAACATATAAATATCATCTGTTCTGCCCCTGTTAGATGTAAAGAATCCACTTTCCCCATCCTGTTCCTTATAAAGACTGAAATCATCAGCTTCAGAATTTATTGGTTCGGGCATTAAAACAGGTTTTGTCCATCCCTCACTCTTAATCCTGGAATAATAAATATCAAGTCCGCCATAACCTCCTCCTCGATCGGAGGCAAAATACAGTTCACCGGCAGGGCTGAAATAAGGATATAGTTCCGAATACTGGCTGTTTACTTCAGGGCCTAGTTTCTCAGGCTCTGTCCAACTATCATTTTCCCACCTGCACATATAAATATCTGAATCTCCATAGCCAACAGGTATATCTGAAGAAAAAAACAGGTATTTACCGTCATTGCTGATATATGGATGCCCCAGGTTCCATAACGGGTCATTATATTCAAAGGCCCTGGGTTCAGACCAGCCATCGGCTACTTTATCAGTAATAAATATCCCTCTCCTGTTCTTAAAATCTCTTTTGAAAGCACTGTTACCCCTTTCCACCTCACTGGTATAATAAATATGTCGCCTGTCAGGAGTAAAACAGAATGGTCCCTGATTAAATATTGACAGGAGGTCACGGGAAAATATATTTGTTCTGCCCCATTTCATAGTATCCTCACGCTCAGCAAAGAAGATACTGTAAACACGATCACCGTTGAAAGTTCTATTATTTACCACTCCTGATGTTCTGCGGTCGGAGCAAAAAGCTATACCATCCTGAACTAATATAGCATTCATTTCGTTGTACTGTCCTGTACTGACCGGTACTTTTACAACCCTGATCATATTGCTGGACTGACCTTTTAAAAATGCCAGGGGCAAAATAAGAAGAAGAAACAATATGTATCCTTTATATAATATTTTCATCTTAGAAATACCGCGGATTTGCAGCACTTACTGTTTTTCCGAACTCAAATCTTAAAGCTACTTCATGGGTGCCACCGACAAAGGTGCTTATATTACCCAGATTATATTCATAAGCATATCCAATTTTCATCTGCTGGCTTATCTGAAATTCAAGTATTCCCACAAGCACTTCCTCTCCCAGTCTCCAGGAAACTCCAATCCACAGGAAATCAGATATTATTAAATTTCCATTCAGATCAATTAACAGTGGGTTTGTAAGCGAGTACCTGATCAGGGTAGAAGGTTTAAATTTCAGGGTTTCAGTAAAGTTTATCAGTCCTCCTGCCGTTGCAATAAAATAATAGTTATCAAAATCATGGTATATCTCGTAACCACTCCTGCTGCTGTTTTCCTGATAAGCAAACATTTCCGGCACGGCCACTCCTGCAAATAACTTATCAGAACTATAATACACCCCCACCCCAATATTTGGTAATGTATATGAAGATACAGCTTCTGTAAATGCAGGATCAGGTTCAACTGTGTTTACACCTGAATAATTATTATTTACCATATCAGCTCCAGCTTTTATTCCCAGTGACCATCTTCCTTTTCTTGTCTTAATATGGAAAGCATAACTGGCAAAAACACTTGCTTTGGTAGTAATGCCATATGTCTGATAATGAGACATTAAGCCCAGGGCAATCCTGTCATTCTTCAAAGGCGAGTGAAGTGAAAAAGTCCCCATCAGGGGAGATCCTTCAAAGTGCAAAGATTTTCTCCTTATAGATAATGATGCTGTTAATGCTTCCCTGGTACCGGTATAGGCAGGGTTTATCACAAGGCCATCCAGGAGGTACTGGCTGTAAACAGGATAATTTTGAGCTGCTGCATCCACTGATGCAAAAAGCAGAAAAATAACTATATATAATCCTGTTTTCTTCATTATCTTTTTATTATCACATAACCACTAAACCGCTCACTAACCGGTGTTTTTATTGTAAGATAATAATAGTAAGTACCTTCAGGCAGCGATTGTCCATCTAAGTTTAATCCTTCCCAGTCATTCTGATAGTTGACTTTTCTGTAGACAACAGCGCCGGTCAGGTTAGTAATAACAAGCTCATTTGTAGTGTTTTCTATTCCCTGTATTACAAACTGCTCATTTGGTTCGACACCATTAGGAGAAAAACCCTCGGGGATGAATACCATCGGGACATACAGTTTTACCTGGTCAGATGTTACGCAGGCACCATTCTCAATTGTCCAGAGCAATATATTATCACCATATGAAAGATCCTTTACTGTTGCATTAGCAATAGTAGGGTCGGTAAAATATGGCTCAGTGGGAGTTCCCGAGCTTTGTACCACTGACCACAAGGTACTGGTTGCCACTGTGGGTTCATCAGCTTCGAGTGTATAACTAAAATCATATGGTGTCAGGTCATTATCTTCCCCGGCATATGCAGGTGCAGGCTCTTCCCAGAAAGTTATATCAACCGATGCTGAATCCTTGCATTCCCAGTTGATTTCCTTCCACCAGAAAGTATGTGTTCCATAGCTAGCCACTGTTACCGTTGTTGAAGGACTGTTCATATCTACTATATTGCTTATTGCACCC
>DOZA01000259.1 GCA_003518245.1 Bacteroidales bacterium
ATTAAAATAATTAATTTTCAATCACTTAATCAATAATTTACTGGAGTTATGGCTAAAGAAAAATTTGATAGATCAAAACCACATGTCAACATAGGGACTATAGGTCATGTTGATCATGGGAAAACTACTTTGACAGCTGCAATCACTATGGTTTTACATAAAGCAGGCTTGTCAGAAATTAAAGACTTTGATTCAATTGATAATGCTCCTGAGGAAAAAGAAAGGGGTATTACAATTAATACAGCCCATGTTGAATACCAGACAGAAAATCGTCACTATGCACACGTCGATTGCCCTGGTCACGCTGACTATGTAAAGAACATGGTAACAGGAGCTGCCCAGATGGATGGAGCAATTCTCGTTGTTGCAGCTACCGATGGACCAATGCCTCAGACTCGTGAGCATATCCTGCTTGCGCGCCAGGTGAACGTGCCTAAGATCGTTGTATACCTTAACAAGGTTGACATGGTTGATGATGAAGAGCTTCTTGAGCTCGTCGAAATGGAAGTGCGTGAACTTCTTGATTTCTACGAATTTGATGGAGATGATATCCCTGTCATTCTTGGATCTGCGCTTGGAGCACTGAATGGTGATCCAAAGGAGGAAGAAAAAATATTGGAACTCATGAAAGCAGTAGATGAGTATATTCCTATACCTACACGCGATAATGAAAAACCATTCCTGCTGCCTGTTGAAGATATATTCTCAATTACAGGTCGTGGAACAGTTGCCACAGGACGTATTGAAACCGGTATTGTTCATACTGGTGACGAACTGGAAATGATTGGATTGGGTGCACAGAATAGAAAAACTGTATGTACCGGTGTTGAGATGTTCAGGAAAATACTCGACCGTGGTGAAGCTGGTGATAATGTAGGTTTGTTGCTTCGTGGTGTTGATAAGAAAGAAATAAAGAGGGGAATGGTACTTGCCAAACCAGGTTCAATAACACCTCATACAAAGTTCAAGGCTGAAGTATACGTTCTTAAGAAAGAAGAAGGCGGACGCCATACTCCTTTCCATACTAATTATCGTCCTCAGTTTTATCTGAGAACACTTGATGTGACCGGCGAAGTAAAGCTTCCTGAAGGGACAGAAATGGTTATGCCAGGTGACAGGGTGACAATAGAGGTAGCCCTTATTACTCCTGTTGCTATTAACCAGGGACTGCGTTTTGCAATCCGTGAAGGTGGAAGAACTGTTGGAGCAGGCCAGGTAACTGAGATTATAGAGTAAGATTATTTACGCGGTATATTGCAGGGGGTGATAATAGCCCTCTGCCAACCGGTATACGGGTGTAGCTCAGTTGGTAGAGCACTGGTCTCCAAAACCAGGTGTCGGGAGTTCGAGTCTCTCCTCCCGTGCAAACAGAGTAAGAAATGAAGAAAATCAGGAAATATATAAAGGAGTCATTTACTGAACTTATTCATAAAGTGACATGGCCAACATGGAGTGAACTGCAAAACAGTACTACTGTAGTAATGATTGCTTCACTTATTATTGCTCTGGTAATATGGGTTATGGACTATGCATTTGACAATATTATGTCATTTGTATACGGGTTATTATATTAAAAGCAGGACGTTCCAATGAGTGAGAATGTGAAGAAGTGGTATGTTTTACGTGCGATAGGGGGTAAAGAAAAAAAGGTCAAGGAATATATCGAAAGCGAGATTAGCCGCCTTGAGCTTCAGGATTATATCTTACAGGTACTTATACCACAGGAGAAAGTCTACCAGATAAGAGCAGGAAAGAAGATAAGCAAGGAAAGAAATTTCTTTCCCGGTTATGTTCTTATTGAAGCTGCCTTGGTTGGCGAAATTCCGCATATACTGAAAAATATACCCAATGTAATAGGTTTTCTCGGTACAAAAGATGGTAAACCTGTGCCTCTGAGAAAATCAGAAATTAACAGGATACTGGGTAAGGTTGATGAACTGGCAGCCAGCGGTGAGGAAATAAATATTCCTTTTTATGTTGGAGAATCAGTCAAAGTGGTTGACGGACCGTTCAACAGCTTTACAGGAATTATTGAAGAGGTGAATGATGAGAAGAAGAAACTGACAGTTATGGTGAAAATTTTTGGCAGGAAAACACCTCTTGAATTAAGCTTTATGCAAGTAGAAAAAGATAGTTAAAAATATATTTAAAGATATTGGTGGTTACAATATTTATAATGCTTCCTGAGTGACTGCCAAGCTCTCGCGTAAACTAAGCAAAATGTGAATTATGGCAAAAGAAGTTGCTGGAATTATCAAGTTACAAATACGTGGCGGCGCAGCTAATCCATCACCACCTGTTGGACCTGCACTGGGTGCCAAGGGTGTAAATATCATGGATTTCTGTAAGCAGTTTAATGCGAGGACCCAGGATAATGCGGGAAAGGTTATACCGGTTATAATTACTGTTTATGCTGATAAATCATTTGATTTTGTCACAAAAACACCACCGGTAGCTGTCCAGCTTCTGGAATCAGCCAAGGTGAAAAAAGGTTCATCCGAATCAAATATTACCAAGGTTGCATCCGTTTCCTGGGATCAGGTACGTATGATTGCTGAAGAAAAAATGGAAGATTTAAACTGTTTTACAGTTGAATCAGCCATGAGAATAGTAGCTGGTACTGCCAGAAGTATGGGGATCACTGTCAAAGGTAAATTCCCGGGTAGTAACTAAATTTATTAAAGGATAATATGACTAAACTTACCAAGAACAATAAGTTGGCCCTTGAGAAGATCGATAAGGACAGGCTTTATACACTCAGCGAAGCAGCTAAACTTGTAAAAGAGATTACTTTTTCAAAGTTTGATGCTTCTGTTGACATGGATGTAAGGTTAGGCATTGATCCACGGAAATCAAACCAGATGGTTCGCGGAGTTGTTTCCCTGCCTCATGGAACAGGTAAAGAAACCAGTGTACTAGTATTATGTACACCTGACAAGGAAGCAGAAGCGAAAGAAGCCGGAGCCGACTACGTCGGACTTGATGAGTATATTGAGAAAATCAAGGGTGGCTGGACTGATATAGATGTGGTTATTACAATGCCAAGCGTTATGGGTAAGATCGGTCCGTTAGGCAGAATACTGGGCCCGAGAGGGCTGATGCCTAATCCGAAAAGTGGTACTGTTACAATGGATATAGGTAAGGCTGTTTCTGAAGTGAAACAGGGTAAGATTGATTTCAAAGTTGATAAATACGGGATCATTCATACACCTATAGGAAAGGTTTCATTTGAACCTCAGAAGATTGTTGATAATGCAAAAGAGTTTCTGTCAACAATCAATAAACTTAAACCGGCTGCTGCTAAAGGAATGTATATCAAAAGCATATACCTTTCAAGCACAATGAGTCTGGGGATAAAAGTAGACCCTAAAGGTCTGGAGGATAAAATCTGAAAAAAGGAGGAGAAATGAGACGTGAAGAAAAAAAAGAGATAATAGACAGCCTGGCAAAACAGTTACAGGAATATAACCACTTTTATCTGACCGATACTGCTGAGCTAAACGCTGCTCATACATCGGACCTGAGAAGAGCTTGTTTTGAAAAAGACATCAAGTTGATTGTCGTAAAAAACACCCTTCTCAAGAGAGCCCTGGATAAATCTGAGAAGGACTTTGAAGAACTGAATGATGTTCTTAAAGGTTCTACGTCTGTCATGTTTACTAATGTCGGTAATGTCCCTGCAAAATTGCTTAAGGACTTCCGGAAAAAACATGATAAGCCCGTACTGAAAGGTGCATTTGTTGAAGAGTCAGTCTATATAGGCGACACTCAACTGGATACACTTGCTGCACTAAAATCGAAAGATGAGCTTATTGCTGATTTGATTGCCCTGCTTCGTTCACCGATGCAGAATGTGATGTCAGCATTACAGTCGGGTTCAAATAATATTCATGGAGTGCTTGAAGCACTTTCAAAAAGAGATAATTAGAATAGTAACATTTAAAAAATAATCTGAGAGATGGCAGATCTTAAAAAGTTAGCAGAAGAATTAGTAGGACTAACTGTAAAAGAAGTAAATGAACTTACAGACATACTGAAAGAAGTACATGGCATTGAACCGGCTGCTGCAGCAGTTGCTGTGGCTGGTCCTGCAGGTGGTGGCGAAGCTGCCGCTGCTGAAGAAAAAACAGAATTTGATGTTGTGCTCAAATCTCCCGGTGGCCAGAAGCTCCAGATCGTTAAGCTCGTTAAAGATATTACCGGTCTTGGACTTAAAGAAGCAAAAGCCGTGGTTGATGCTGCACCCGCACCCGTTAAGGAAGGTGCACCTAAAGATGAAGCTGAAAACATCAAGAAACAACTGGAAGAAGCAGGAGCCGAGGTTGAACTTAAATAAGCTTTACCCTGTGAAGGTTTATAGGTTTGATCCCGGCTCAAATCGGGATCAAACCTTTTTGTCATTTAAATAACAAGTTCATATAATTCCATAGTAAATGACCTCAAAAAGTAATAAAAGAATCAGTTTCGCAACCATTAAAAATCAGTTGAAATATCCTGATTTCCTGGAGGTTCAGTTAAAGTCGTTCAAGGAGTTTTTCCAGATGGGAACAACACCCGAGAACAGGAAAGACGAGGGATTATACAGGGTTTTTAATGAAAATTTCCCTATCAGTGATACCAGGAATAACTTTATTCTGGAATTTCTGGATTACTCTATTGATCCCCCAAGATATACAATAGAAGAATGTATTGAGCGCGGATTAACATTCAGTGTCCCGCTGAAAGCAAAACTAAAATTATACTGTACTGATCCCGAGCATGAGGATTTTGATACTGTTATACAGGATGTTTACCTGGGTACAGTACCATACATGACGGAAAGAGGTACTTTTGTAGTAAACGGAGCTGAAAGGATAGTTGTATCCCAACTGCACCGTTCCCCGGGCGTATTCTTTGGTCAGAGTATTCATGCCAACGGGACAAAACTATATTCGGCACGAATAATACCGTTTAAAGGATCATGGATAGAATTTGCCACTGATATAAATAACGTAATGTATGCATATATTGACAGGAAGAAAAAGCTTCCTGTAACGACACTGCTGCGTGCAATAGGTTATGAAAGTGATAAGGTAATACTGGAGATATTCAATCTTGCAGAGGAACAAAA
>DOZA01000308.1 GCA_003518245.1 Bacteroidales bacterium
ATGCACCTGTAAGTGTATATGATCTGACATGGAACGTTAATGAAAAAACAGGATGGGAATGCTGGATCGATGAATATTACTATATATATCCTGATGGTTCAGCTATACGTCATGTTGAGTGGAAAACGGGTACACTGGGGCACCCGAGACAGTTCCAGGAATCAATACCTCTTGCAGGGCCGGGTCAGTTGAGAGGTGATATAATGGATAACCCATGGCTTACCGTGTCTAACCAGGAAGGTGACAGCCAGGTATATGAGTATGTCAAAGATCCTCAGGCTTCACAAAAAAAGGAGCCGGATAATCCTAATATTCAGAAACATAATTTCAAATCAGATTTTGATCCGTTTATAATATTCGAAACCGGTAACAGGATGAATTACCTGGGCGACAGAAATATCGAGAACCTGCAGAAACCAGGCTCTTGTAATCACTGGCCTGTAGGCCAGGCTTATTGCGACGGAAGAACCGGAATAGCCCCGGATCGTCCAACCAGCTTCCTTGGGTTTCCAATATCAAGTCCTGTTATAACAGAGAAAAATGGTAGAAGCTGGTGGAATGGATTATATGGAATGACAGATAAACCTGTTGATTATCTTGTAAGTTTATCCAGATCATGGAATAGCAGCCCTGAAGCGGATCTTCTGACAAGTGGATATAGTACCCCATTATACAGTCGTACTGAAAGAGCATACAAGGTCGAAAGATTATCAGGCAATGAACCACTTGAAATAAGATTTAAGGCTGATAAGAATCAACCCCTTGTTAATCCTGTAATTATCATTGAAAATCCAGGTATGCTTGAAGGAAATGTAATGATTAACGGAAAAGAAATTACTGATGATTATAGAAAAGGATTCGTAAGTACTCTTGATTCTGACAGGCTAATTATATTTCTTTTCAGTGAATTCAACAGACCTTCTGAAATCAAAGTTTTCTAAAAAATGCAAATTATTAAAAGTAATGAATCCATTTAAGTTATCTTAAACATGGAATAAAATCTTGAATAGTAAGATAGTACACTAATTGGATAATTTGATAATAGAAATAGACACAGATATTCTGTATTTTTATAAGTTGACTTGACATAATATTTTTCTAAAATGACAATAAGAATTTATTTCAACTTGTTTGTATTATGTTTATCATTTCTTTTAAGTTTATATTCCTATTCCGAGAAAGTAACCCAGCCCAATATCATTTTCATAATGTCTGATGATCATGCAGCTCAGGCTATTGGAGTATATGGCAGTCATCTTGCCAGTATAAACCCCACTCCTGTGCTTGACGAGCTGGCATCTTCAGGGATAACATTTGCTAACTGTTTTGTAACCAACTCAATATGTACACCCAGCCGTGCGTGTATTATTACAGGGCAATATTCACATGTTAATGGGATTCTTGACCTGGAAGACCAGGAAGATTTTTCCAAGCATGATACACTTGGCATGGAAAAACAATATTTACCGATTGAAATGAGGAAACTAGGTTATGAGACTGCCATGATAGGCAAGTGGCATTTGATAACCGAACCGAACTTCGACTATTATGAAGTATTACCAGGGCAGGGCAGATATTTTAATCCTGATTTCATAAAGAAAGGAGATATAAAATGGCCGGATAACCGTACAAAATATGAAGGTCACTCAACAGATGTGATAACAAACTTGGCAATTAAATGGCTTAAGAACCGGAATCACGATAAACCCTTCTTTCTCATGCATCATTATAAGTCTCCGCACGGCCCATTCAGCTATGCCGAAAGATATGAGGGGTATCTAGTAGACAGGGACATACCCGAACCAGTGAGTATGTATTTCCGTGATGGATGGGGGTCAGAAGCTACTAGAGGGTCAAATGACAGCCTTGTTCATACTATTGGGGCATCCATATCTGACAGGCATATTTATCGAAATTATGTTGATCTGTATGAAATAGATACCTCCCTGCCTTGTGACATGAGAACGCATCTGGCTTATCAAAATTACCTTAAAAGATATCTGAGGTGTATAAAGGGTATTGATGACAACCTGGAACGCCTTTTTTCATTTCTGAAGGAGGAGGGATTATGGGACAATACCATTGTGATATACACAGGTGACCAGGGCATGATGCTGGGAGCCCATGATTTTATGGATAAAAGATGGATGTATGATGAATCTATGCGTATGCCTTTTATTATTCATGATCCCCGATCGGTTAAAAAAGGAATTAAAACTGATCTGATAATTAATAATACGGACTTTGCCCCAACTATTATTGATCTGGCCGGAGGAACAGTCCCGGATTATATGCAGGGGAGGAGCTTTAAACCTGTTATTTTTGGTAATTCACCCGAAAACTGGAGAGATGGAACTTATTATCGCTATTGGATGCATCTTGAGCATCTTGATGTCCCGGCTCATTTTGGTATAAGAACAAGAGATTATAAGCTGATATTTTTCTATGGCCGGCACTACGACAATGATCTTATGGGAACAAAATCAATGTACTGGAGAGATAATACCGCAATGATAAGGCAAACTCCTGTGGCATGGGAATTCTATGACCTTAAACGCGATCCTCAGGAACTGATTAATCGGTACAGCGATCCTGAATACACTGATATTATTGCCAGATTAAAAAATGATCTGAAAGATCTTCGTTCTGAACTTGGGGATACGGATAATTCTTTTCCTAAGCTAAAGAAAATTATTGAAGAAAATTGGGATAAATAAATTAGAAATGAGAAAGTTAAAAACTATTGTACTTACCTTTTATGTATATCTGATTGTATTCATACCTGTTGCTGCTCAGAACGAAAAGAATAAAACAGAAATTCCTTCATCAACCCGACTGCTGGTCTATGATCAACCTGCCAGCATCTGGACAGAAGCCATGCCGATTGGGAACGGACGGATAGGAGGAATGGTATATGGTCGTACCCATGAAGAGATAATCAAGCTTAACGAGAATACCCTGTACGCCGGAGGACCTTATAATTCAAACGGTCCCGGAGGATACCCTTACCTCGACTCAATACGTTCCCTTGTCTTTGAAGGCAGAGGGAAGGAAGCTGAAAAATTATTCGAGAAAACAATGATGGCCAGAAAGTGGTCTTCTGCACCATACCAACCACTTGGAAACTTAAGGATCATTTTACCAGGGCATTCCTTTGCATCAGGATACAGGAGAGAGTTATTGCTTGATTCTGCCCTGGCCAGAGTCAGCTATACTGTTGACGGAGTAGAATTTACAAGAACAAGTTTTTGTTCATATCCTGATCAGGTAATGGTAGTTAGAATTGAAGCATCCGAACCAAACAGTATCTCCAGTTACTTTAGCATGGAGGGCATCACAAACCCACTTGGCACCGGGGATGAAGAATGGGGATTGTCGTATGAAGGGGATAATACTATTTTATTGAGTGGAATGACACGTAGTTTTGAAGTATCTGATCAACGAACAAAATATGAATGCAGGATTATGGTGATTCCCGAAGGTGGTGAGATGGAAATGATTTTCAAATCCAATATACCTACCATCAGGTTAATGAATGCAAACTCTGCAACCTTGTATCTGACAGCAGCATCCTCATTCGTTAGTTATAACGATGTTAGTGCCGATCCCGTAACAAGGAATGATAAAGTCTTAGCAAATTTGGATAAAAAGGATTATTACTCTGTTCTTGAAAGTCATATATCCGATTTCAGCAGTCTGTTTAACAGGGTATCACTTGACCTTTCAGGGGAAGATACTCAAGATATTACCACTGACAGACGTTTTAAGTTATTTACCGACGGTAAGGATAAGGACTTTGCAGGTTTGTTTTTCCAGTATGGAAGATATCTGATGATAAGCAGTTCAAGGCCTGGTGGAATCCCGGCAAACCTTCAGGGACTCTGGAACCAGGATATGAATCCTCCCTGGAATGGAGGCTTTACTACCAACATTAATTTTGAAATGTACTACTGGCCATCAGATCTGACGAACCTGTCAGAATGCAGGGAGCCTCAGTTATCGCTCATAGAAGATAT
>DOZA01000129.1 GCA_003518245.1 Bacteroidales bacterium
TTCAACAAAGTCAGAGCCTGAAATAGAAAAGAAAGGTACATTAGCCTCTCCGGCTACTGCTTTTGCCAGTAGTGTTTTACCGGTTCCAGGAGGTCCTATTAATAATGCTCCTTTGGGTATTTTCCCTCCCAGATCAGTATATTTTTTCGGATTTTTAAGGAAATCAACCAGCTCTTTTACTTCTGTCTTTGCTTCTTCAAGACCTGCAACATCACTGAAATCAATCTTTACTGTAGATTCCCTGTCAAATATTTTAGCTTTTGATTTGCCTACGGAGAAAATATTACCTACCCCGCCACCGGAAGATCCCCCACGAGCCATACGCCTGAAAATAAATAACCATAAGGCAAGAATAATCAACATGGGAATTATCCAGGTTAATATTTCTCCAAAGTAGTTTTTTCTAGTTTCATAAATCGGATGTATCCACTCGGCTTCAGTATAATTTAGTTGGTTCTGTATTTTATCAAGGCGAGTCTCAAACAGTTCAATAGTAGAAAACTGGTATGTATACTGTGGTGATGGCCCCGAGAGGCTCAATCCCCTCGAACCGGATATATCAGGATGCCTTCCTGATTCAATAGCCTGGGACGTAAGATAGACCTCAGCGTATTCCTTATTAATAACAACAATCTTTTTAATGTCCTTATTCTCTATCATACTTTCCAGTTCGCCCCATTGCTCAACTTTCTCTATCTTTTTCCCTCCAAACATTAAATTGATGGCTATAAGACCAATACCTATAGCCAGGTATATCCACGTTGGATTTATCCTGGGTTTGTCATTCTTTCCCTTGTCACTACCCGGTTTGTTTGTATTTTGTTCTTTTTTCTCCGTCATCTCAACCCTTAATTTTAAATGTCTTTTAGTTCTTCAATGACTGCATCAGCCCATAAAGCCTCAAGATTGTAAAAGTCCCTGAATTTATCCTGGAAGATATGTACTACTACATTACCGTAATCGAGCAAAACCCAGATATTGTTCTTAGTACCTTCTCTGTGATTGGGATTCTCCCCGGTGTTTTTCTTCACCTGTAATTCTACTGACTCTGTAATTGAATCAACCTGTGTTACTGAATTACCATGACATATTATGAAATAATCACATACTGAATTTTCCAAAGACCTGAAATCAAGCTTAAGTATTCTTTCTCCTTTTTTTTCAAAGATCCCCTTTACTATATTATCAATCAATGGTAATACCCCATCACTGTTTTCAATCATTAATCTCAGATTCTGTTTATTATATAATTAACGTTCCTAAAAATACGAACATTATTTTTACTTTTGTTATAGCACTATAAGTTTTACAATTACAGTGCCAGACTCTGTAAAATTGTCAGAAGCAGCATTCTTCAGATATTTACTGGATATAATGCTTTGAATATCATGATTATAGGTTCTAATATCATATACCGTGAAAAAGTGTCATCTACAAATGAGCTTGCTGCTGAAATGCTGAAAGATAATTCTCCGTCTGAAGGTACAGTTATTTTTGCAGGCGAACAGTTACATGGGAAAGGGCAAAGGGGTAACAAATGGATCAGCGAAGCAGGTAAGAACCTGACATTTAGCATAATCCTCTACCCTGACTTCCTTCAATCAGACCAGCAGTTTATGATCTCAAAGGTTATATCCATTTCAATTTTGGAATTACTTGACAAATATTCTGATTCAATAAGTATTAAATGGCCAAATGATATTTACCATAAAGATGACAAAATTGCAGGTATCCTTATAGAATATTCACTTGAAGGAAATAAAATACAACATTGTATTGCCGGAGCAGGGATAAATATAAACCAGTTCAATTTCCCGCCTGATATACCTAACCCTGTATCACTTAATATCATTAACCACCAGGAATATGATACAGGTATTATCCTTGCTGAATTTTGCAGGATCTGCGATTACTGGTATAAAGAACTGGTGGACGGGCAGGTTGAAACAATCAACACACAATATCATAATAATCTTTACAGGCTCAACATTAATACCGGCTTTATTACCCATGAAGGTCCTTTAAAAGGCAGAATAACAGGAGTTGACACCTTTGGCCGTATATTAATTGATCATGAGAACGGGAATAAGGGAATATATGGTTTCAGGGAAATAGAGTTCAACAATTAGTATTATCCCAGTCCTTAAACTCTTCCATACCGCTGACAAGTTTATCCAGAAAGTCCTTAATATACTTGGATGCCAACATTTTTAATCCGGGATTCAGATCGGCTTTTATTGTCAGTTTTACCCTTGTATCATTTGCATGCAATTCTTTAAGCTGCACCCATAGATTAAACTCGGTATTATTAAGTCCGTAACCTGTGTATTTAACAGTATTGTAAGGATCTTTTCTGACTATACTTATTCTTGATTTGCCTACCGGTGACACTTCAAATGAGCACTTATCAGCAGATGCTTCCCAGTTTTCTACAGTATGCCCGGGCAGGAACCTGCTGAAATTCCTCATATCAGTAACAAAATTGAAAATTTTCTCTTCTCCTGATCTGATTTTACCTATCCTGCTTTCATATGAACTTAGGTTTTCCATAATTCACCTATTTACCCCAGGAAGAAGGATCCTGTCTCCATCTTTCAAGTGTGTCAATCTCATTGTCATCAATATACCCTGTAGTATTAGCCTGTTCCAGTAATGCATTATAATCACACAGGGTAAATAAACTGCAGTTATTATCCCTGAAGTTATCTTCGGCTTTCTTAAAGCCATACGTAAATATAGCTATCATACCAAGAACACTGCAGCCTTCCTTCCTTAAAGCATTTACAGCCCTCAGGCTGCTTCCTCCGGTAGAAATGAGGTCTTCTATTACCACTACCTTCTGGTTTTTTTCATAATATCCCTCAATACGGTTTCCAAGCCCGTGCTCCTTTGCTCCTGACCTTACATATACAAAAGGCAGGCCCAGGGCATCGGCAACAAGTACTCCATGAGCAATTGCACCCGTAGCCACTCCTGCTATAAGTTCAGCATCAGGATATATTTCTTTTATCTTTTCAATAAAAGCATCCCTTATAGCCAACCTCACCCCGGGGAAAGATAATGTTTTCCTGTTGTCACAATATATGGGCGATTTCCAACCTGAAGCCCAGGTAAAAGGATTTGATGGTTGCAGTTTTATTGCTTTAATTTGTAATAGATAATCAGCAATTGATTTTGCATTGTTTTCCATAGATTAATGCATAAGGTTTATTTCGATAAAAGGTTTATAGTCTTAAGCAGTCATCGCGACCGAATGCAAAAATACTGCTTATTCCATAAATACAATGATATTGATGAGCTTTATGCCAAAATCACTGAATTCATTGAAGATAATAAGATCAGTTCACTGAATATCTATTCGGATAAAATAAATTCACTTCGGGATGCTTTCAGGGCATATTTTGAAACAAGGATAGCTGCAGGCGGGTTAATAGTAAACAGCAGGGAAGAACTATTATTTATAAAAAGAGGTGGCAAATGGGATATCCCTAAAGGCCATCTATCCGCAAATGAGTCCGTCAGTGAGTGTGCGGTAAGAGAAATCGAAGAGGAGACAGGCATGGTTCCGGGTGATGCTTTATCTGTACTTAAACCCACTTATCATATATATAATATTGGTACTACCTGGATTCTGAAAGAGACTCATTGGTATATCTTTAAATTTTCGGGTCAGGGCAAGGCCCTTCCGCAGGAAGAAGAAAATATTACTGAAGTAAAATGGTTCGGATGGGATGAAATAAAATATGTTCATCAAAACACCTGGCCTTCAATCTCTGATGTCATTAATGATGCCGGAACCAAGCTTTGGAACAACTAATCGCCTGAGATTTTCTGAAGGTAAAATAGCAGGAGACTGAATTAACCTCATCTCCCTGTCAAGAAAATAAAATGTAGGTATATACCTTATATCATAATCATGTATCAGTGTTGAAGATTCAGAACCATCAAGGAATAGATAATTTTGATTATTATAGTCCAGTTCCGCCAGTGAGGATTCAAAGTCTTCGTCCAGCAAAATTATTACAATATTCAATTCATCACTATATTCATGAGCCCAGCTAAAAAGTATTTCCAGTTCCGCTTTTGTTTCGGGTAATCCCATAGCACCAAATACAAGGATAGTAAATTTCCCACTGAGGCTATCTAAGGTATATGTTTCCCCCTTCCTGTTCCTGAGCATGAAACCCGGGGTAATATTCCCGGGTTTAAGCCTGTTAATCTTTTCAGTAATAACGTATGCAAGGTTACGATTATATTTATCTGTGGCATTACCGGACATATGAATAAAAATATTTTCTATCGCCTTCTTTCTGAATCCACCCATGTA
The DNA here is from genome assembly GCA_003518245.1 of Bacteroidales bacterium. Classification (GTDB taxonomy): domain Bacteria; phylum Bacteroidota; class Bacteroidia; order Bacteroidales; family VadinHA17; genus UBA9300. The sequence goes on from DOZA01000129.1 coordinate 4,328, forward strand.
ATACTCATTGTACAGGTTACTCAGAATAACGAATTCAAGAAGAGCAGTATCTCTTATCGTACCCTGCCGGTGTATAAGTTTAAAGATATTGTCATAACTGCCACCATAATTAATATATACCCTGAGCGAATCGGTCCGGCTATCACTTGCCAGTCGCCTGAGGTAGCCGTTATACACCTGGTTGACAAGGTCAGTAAAGGCAGGCATCAGTGGCAGGTATTCTTTATTCATCAGTTCTATATCTTCCCTTCCGGGCTGCCTTTGTTTTCTGAATATCATTTTAAGAAGACATTGCCTGTAGTTGAAATATTTCAGGGTATAATCACCAGTCAGCATTTTTTCAATACCGGCAAATGATTCCAGCAGGTACTCTTTATCATCTACCACCTCACCAAGATATATTGAACGGGTAATCATACCGGAATATTGAAAGAATAATGAATCAATATACCTGATTGTATTATTTATATTATTATCACCTGGCACCTTTATATGGGAAAACCTGTATTTAAAAAACGGATTGAGCCTGTCGGACTGTGTCAGAGCTTTGTAATAAGGCAGTTCAAATTCATATGTCTCTCCCTCACTGACTACAAGCAGCAAGTCATATACGCCATATCTTATTCTGAGCCAGCAAATATCATTACAATCAATATTAAGGCTAAGCATTTCATTATCAGGCACCAGGATCTCTGTCAACAGGGTATTGCCAGCCATAATAGGATCAGGCTGGTTGTAAACCTGTACCATTTTACCTGCAGCCCCTGGGGCATATATATTTAAAAGTACATCCCTGCCGTTTATTATTGCCGAAAATAATATAATCAGTACAGCAGTAAGGATTCTTTTCATTTATCGATAATTATTTATATCTATGCTTGAAGGTACAAATTTTGACGCGTCTCCCCCGTTGCGTATAATATCACGTACTATTGTACTGTTTATAGGGGTCATTTCAGGTGCTGTAAGCAACATCACTGATTCTATCTCGGGCGCCATAGCTTTATTAAGCTGTGCGATGGCTCTTTCATACTCGAAATCGGCAGCAGTACGTATACCCCTGAGGAGGAATGAGGCATTGTTCTGCCTGCAAAAATCAATTGTAAGTCCTTCATAATGCGACACCCTAACCATATCAATCCCTTTAAATACATCATTTATCATTTTCTTCCTTTTATCAAGAGTAAAGAATCTATCTTTAAGGGCGTTTGCACCTATGGCAATTATTATTTCATCGAAGAGACTGAGTGCTCTGTTTACAATTGATTCATGTCCCCTGGTGAATGGATCAAATGATCCGGGGAATACTGCTATTTTCTTTTCTGTTTTTTTCATAATATACATTTTTCAGGTTATTTCTTTACCCTGATTTGAATTAACATAGAGTATATTTCCAATATCCTTATAATTTGAGAATAATTTCGGCCCCTGTGAACTTAGCTCCTCCCTGGTAAAACCTATTATAGTAAGATCAGCATCAATTGAGTATTTACAGACTATTTCTTCCTGGCCATCAGTGTCGGATATCAACTGGATATTAGAAGCAGAGATAGGTATCCTTCCACTGCATATAAGACCTATCAGCTCCTCTTTCCTGCTTTCCAGGTCTTCTTTATCGGCTCTTTGAGCAAACACCTGTAGCTGACGGCTCATCTGGAACACCACCCCACGGAATAGTTTCACCAGTCCTTTCTTTTCTGTGTCTGTCCGGCTTATCATATAATAAAACAGGGCCATCAGTGCAATGGATAGTATTGCATACGGTGTATTCATCTTGAACATAAGCCAGAAAGACATAACCGCTCCTATAAGTGACAGGTAGAGGGCAATTCCTATTGCAGCCCCGATATTTAGCCCGAATGACCTGGAAACTATATAATATGCCCCTCCCCCTCTTACTCTCTGGTTGGTTGCAATCTCTGCCACGGCCATAGCGATAGGCAAGATAACAAGATGAGCTATTATAATCAGACCCACCACTCCGACAAAACCAACATGGGCTACAGCATATCCGAACCGGAGGAATAATATAGCTCCCAGTATTGTTGAGACAGCGGTCATAAAGACCGGTAATGTCCCGAAATTGGCTTTTTTCTCTGAAACCAGGCGGGCCATAGTGCTAAAATTATACTATCTTCTTCGGATTTGCAACCTTCTGCTTAAGAAGGGATAAATCAAGCACATCCATTATTGTGTCAACATAAGTAAATTTAAGCCCCTTGAGGTAAACATCCTTTATAGTGGTAACATTTTTCCTGTTCTCTGATGATAATATTATTTCTTTCAATCCTGCTCTCCTGGCTGCCAGTATTTTTTCCTTGATACCTCCTACAGGCAGCACTTTGCCCCTCAGTGTTATTTCTCCGGTCATGGCTATATTACGTTTTACTTTACGCTGGGTAAAGGCAGATGCTATTGAAGCAGCCATTGTAATACCTGCAGAAGGCCCATCCTTTGGAATAGCTCCTTCAGGAACATGAATATGAACATCCCAATTATCTGCAAAATTATCTGGTAGGCCCAGCAAATAAGCATGTGATTTAAGGTATTCAAGGGCTATAATGGCCGATTCCTTCATAACATCACCAAGGTTGCCAGTAAGTGTAAGCTTCCTTGTTCCCTTACTCAGGCTAGTCTCAACGAATAATATCTCACCTCCCACGGCTGTCCAGGCCAGTCCTGTAACAACACCGGCCTGATCATTACCCATGTACTGTTCCCTGCTGTATTTTGGAGGACCCAATATTGAAACAATCTTTTCATAATCGGGTGAAACGACTGGCTCTTTTCCATAAGCAATGTCCCTTGCTGTACTACGTATAAGCTTTGACAACCTTTTTTCCAGTTCCCTGACACCTGACTCCCTGGTATAATTGTCAATCAGCCCTGTCAATACCGGCTTTTTGAGCATGAACTGCTTTTTCCTCACCCCGTGATTCTCCAGTTGTTTAGGAAGGAGATGCCTTTTTGCAATCTCAATTTTTTCCTCCAGCAGGTAACCGTTTATTTCTATTAATTCCATTCTGTCACGTAGTGCAGGGCTTACTGTTGACAGTGTGTTGCCTGTTGCTATAAACAGCACATTGGAAAGATCATATTCCATCTCGAGGAAATTATCATGGAAAGCATTATTCTGCTCCGGATCAAGCACTTCCAGCAGGGCAGATGCAGGATCACCCCTGAAATCCATCCCCACTTTATCTATTTCATCAAGTATAAATACAGGGTTTGAAGAACCTGCTTTTTTTATATTCTGTATCACCCTTCCAGGCATAGCACCGATGTATGTTTTACGGTGCCCCCTTATCTCAGCTTCATCATGCAATCCACCCAGTGACATTCTGACATATTCCCTGCCAAGAGCCCTGGCCACTGATTTGCCAAGCGAGGTCTTACCCACTCCCGGGGGGCCATAGAGGCATATGATAGGTGATTTAAGGTTACCTTTGAGCTTTATCACAGCCAGATGCTCCAGTATCCTTTCTTTTACTTCTTCCAATCCGTAATGATCCTCATCAAGAACGTTCCTGGCATGTTCCAGGTCAAGGTTATCACTGGTAAACTCACCCCAGGGCAGGTCTACCAGAGTTTGTAAATAGTTCACCTGGACCGAATATTCAGCTGCCGCAGAGTTAAGTCTTTGAAGTTTATCCAGCTCCTTTTCAAAAATATCTTTTACGTCATCCGACCACTTTTTATCTATTGCCTTTCCCCTGAATTCTTCAATCTCTTTCTCCTGTGGGTTATCACCAAGCTCATTCTGGATGGTCTTCATTTGCTGGAGCAGCATGAACTCTCTTTGTTGCCGATCCAGATCACTTTTAACCTTTGATTGCAGTTCATTCTTAAGCTCCAGCAGTTGCATTTCCTGCACCAGGTTCTCAAGAAGCATTATACCCCTGGTATGCAGGCTGTCTGCCTCAAGGAGCTTCTGTTTCTCCTTTACCTTTATTTCCGTATTGGAACAGATAAAATTTATGAGATATGACTTATTCTCAATATTCTTTATTGCAAATGATGCTTCCTGGGCCATGCCCGGGTTAAGCTTAATCATTCTGAGCGAAAGATCTTTAAGTGAACTTACTATAGCATCAAATTCCCGGGTGTTTTCTTTGTCTTTACGTTCATTTTTCACCACCACCTTAGCCATCAGGTAAGGATTATCCTTTACAACTTTTGTAAGTTCAATCCTTTTTCTACCCTGGATTATAGCTGTAGTTGAACCATCAGGCATCTCCAGGAGTTTGATAATATGACCTATTGTACCTATTTTATGCAGGTCTTTAAACCTGGGGTCTTCAATCCCGGGATCGATCTGTGCTACCGCACCTACTATCCTGTCCCCCTCATAAGCATCCCTTATAAGTTTAATTGATTTTGACCTGCCTATTGAGATAGGCAATACGACACCCGGGAAAAGTACATTATTGCGAAGCGACAACACAGGTAATTCATCAGGCACCTGTGAGTCGTCCATATCCATTTCCTCACCATTGGCAATAATAGGGATTATTTCTCCTTCTTCGTCTACAACATCGGGTAAAAAGAAATTATTCAATATCTTATTTTGCTTCCTGTCCATAATCTAATAATATGTCAAAATTACATTTTGTTTTCACAAATCAAGTAATTTTCAGGCTCTTCTCTTTATATCAATCATTATGCCAGCATTAACTGCCGGTAGTGATAAAAAAAAGCCCCTGATTAACAGGGGCTTGAATAAAAGTATTCTTTTCTTTTACTTTTTCTTTTTGTCAAGATGCTTTTTATAGCGGTTCATGAACTTATCAACCCTACCTGCTGTGTCAACCAGTTTCATCTTACCTGTATAATAAGGATGTGATGTGTCAGATATTTCCAGTTTTATAAGGGGGTATTCGTTGCCATCCTCCCACTTTATTGTTTCCTTTGATGGTGCAGCAGACTTTGTAAGAAAGGCTGTATTATTTGACATGTCCTTGAACACAACAAACCTGTAATTTTCCGGATGTATTCCCTTTTTCATCTCTTCTGTTTATTAATATAATCTTAATCTTAGGGCTCGCAAAATTAATCAAGAATAATTAAATCACCAAGAAATGATTTATTAATTCTCTGATTTTTTGTTTTTACTTTCTACAAGCTCCTTCATCTCATCTTCCAAACGAATAAATTCAATATCATTATTTATCATGTACCTGTAAGTAACATGTGTTTTTGTTTTTACAGCTCCCACTGCATTGTACACCGATATCATCGGCTTATTAAAATCACCTACCCATGATAATTCCAGTTCAGTATAGTAACGCTTCTTCATAAAAACATCATACAGGCATTTAAAGATTGCCGATTCTATACCGCTGTTTCTGTAAGCCGGTTTCACCCCTGCAACCAATCCCCTCATACGTGTCATGGTTTTCTTCCTCTTAAGGTACATGAACTTTAAAATATTCCACAGGTGAAGTTTACCATTAAGGTGTTTAAGTATCTGGTTCAGATCAGGGAACAGGACAAAAAAAGCAACAGGCTCACCTTTGCTGTATGCAAACCATATCAATTCCTCATCAAGGAAAGCTTTACCCTTCTTAATAGTATCATTAAAGTCTGATGGTACCATAGGCTGGTAATCTTCCCTGAACCCAGACCATGTATCATTATAAATATCAACCAGGTCATTTACATATTTATCGGCATTCTTAAACCTGAAATGATCAAACGAATAGCCCGGTTTACGGCTGACCCATTCGGCTATTTTCATAAATCGTTCAGGGAAAACGTTTACTGAGGCAATATCCCTGTGGAAACTATACTGGTTAAAATAATTTCTGAATCCGTATTTCTCAAAATAGTCTTTATAATATTTTTTATTATATGGCATCCCGTATCCCTGCTGCATGTATCCTTCCACCAGCAGCCCCCATCCAGAATCATTAGTACCGAATGCAATAGGGCCATCAACTGCTTCCATTCCATTTTCTTTCAGCCAGTCTATTGCTGTATCAAAGAGCATGAAAGCAGCTTTCTCATCTTCAATAACCTCAAAAAATCCTATCCCTCCTGTTGGTTGCCTATATGATTTTGAACGATGGTGATCAATAAAAGCTGCAATGCGGCCAATAATCGTATCATTACCGTCGTATAGCAGCCACCTTTTCAGCATACCATGACTGAAGCTTCTGTTTTTCCTGGGATCAAATACAGCATTGAATTCTGAATCAAGAGGGCATACCCAGTAAGGATCATCCCTGTAATGCTTTTTATGAAACTCTAGAAACCTTTTGTTGTCTCTTTTATTAGTAACTTCCTTAATTACCATATCGGGATTTATTTATTCATATCAAACCAGCTTTTTACCATTTCACTGGATAATGCTGATTCGTCCTTATGGACAAATTCATTATATTTTTTATTGTAAAGATAGTTTTTCTCCCAGATGTTTATATTTTCAGAAATTTCTTTTATAGCATTTATAATATAGTCCAGTTCTTTATCGGTCGTTGTAGGATGCAGTGACATCCTTATCCAGCCGGGTTTTTCTGAAAGGTCACCGCTGTTGATCTTTTTCGTTATCTCATGGCTTTTCTTATATTTAACCTTCAGGAGGTAATGACCATAGGTGCCGGCACATGCACATCCACCCCTTGTCTGAATACCATACTTATCACTTAATATTTTAACTACCAGATTATAATGTATATCTTCCATGTAAAACGAGAATACCGGCAGCCTGTCCTTAACATTATCAGCCAGTATTTTCAATCCTTCTATTGATCTCAGCTCCCTGAAGGTTTTTTTAACCAGTTGTTTCTCTCTTTCCTTTATTTTGTCAGTACCCATCTGCTCTTTAAGATTGATAGCCAGGGCAGTACGTATAGCCTGTATAAAGCCCGGAGTCCCTCCATCCTCCCTGGCTTCAATATCATCAACATATTTATATTCTCCCCATGGGTTGGTCCAAGCTACTGTCCCTCCCCCGGGATTATCAGGAACATCCCTGTTATACAGTTCTGCATCGAAAACCATTACACCTGATGAGCCCGGGCCTCCAAGAAATTTATGAGGCGAAAAGAATATTGCATCAAGCTTCTGCATTGAATCGTCGGGGTGCATGTTTATGTCAATATATGGTGCTGAGGCAGCAAAATCGACCAGGCAGATGCCTCCATGTTCATGCATTATCTTCGCTAATTCATAATATGGGGTACATACACCTGTAACATTCGAACATGCTGTGAATGATCCTATTTTAAATCTCCTGTCATCATATTTTTTCAATTCCTGTCTTAAAATCCCGGGATCAACCAGTAATCCATCGCCTGGAGGTAAAACAACCACATCGGTAAGGGTTTCATACCAGGCAGTCTGGTTAGAGTGATGTTCCATATGCGTAATAAAAACAACCGGTCGCTCTATTTCTTTGAGACATGGCAGGTCTTTACGCTGGTAGATTTTAAGACCCATTATCCTCATAAACTTGTTTATTACTGTTGTCATACCCGAGCCTGCTGTTATCAACACATCATCCGGTCCGGCATTAACATGTTTCTTGATTATCCTCTGTGCCTCATGATATGCCCAGGTCATCCTCTTTCCTGTCTCACTGGTCTCGGTGTGGGTGTTGGATACAAATTTACCGAAATCACAAACCACCTTGTTTTCTATAGGGCGGTATAACCTTCCACTGGCTATCCAGTCACAATAAAGAATCTTTTGTTTCCCGTAAGGAGATTCATAATATTCATCGTTGCCCACTATATTATCTCTGAAATGACTGAAGTATTTCTCAAGTTTATTCATACTATTACCTGATAACAATTATTAGGGATACAAATATATGGAGAATTTTTAAATGGGAACTTTTTCTCAATGGTTATGATTTTATATTAAAAAAAGGCTGCCGAAGCAGCCTTTTATCTCTGTAATTAAATGTACTGATTTTTACAGGTCATTCTGAACCATTAAGGGGTTGGCATCCATCTCATCCTGCGGTATGAGTGAAGTCCAGCGTGTGTCTCCTGCTGGTACCTGCATAAGGCCTCCGTTGACTGATTCCCTATGGTTACTACCTGTTCGGTCAAGATCAAGGTTCAGGCGCTTGAGGTCAAAGAATCTCTGTCCTTCACCCCACAGCTCAACGCGGCGCTGTATCATGATCTCATCGATCAGGTCCTGTCCTGTATTTATTGAGAGTATGTATGAAGGATCGCGGGCCACAGCCATTGTATAGAGGGCTGCTGCTGCTTCCGGGTCATTCCCCTGTCGTCGTGCCTGTGCTTCTGCCTCAATGAGGTACATCTCTGACACCCTCATATTAGGTACATCAACACGGCTGTCTGAAGTACTGACAGCAATAAACTTCTGGTTGGTATAAGGATACCTTTTCGCACTTGCAACTATCTCAATCCCCCTGGCCTCCAGATCAAGGTGATCACCTGTCGGATCCCAGAGAATCTTACGCACATCGGTATCAGCTATCTGGTCATAGAGCAAGTTGTTAATAGACCTTGGGTTCCTCCTGATACTGGTGGAGCTGAAGTTTCTTGAAACATAGGCTCCATAATTTCCCCATTTGTCTGTCTGGTCTTCTTGTATCTGGGTGGCCCACATATATTCACCGCTTCCTTGTGATCCTGTATAGAATCCGAGATGATATGTTGCTGAGTCCATTAACTCATAACCGACCCTTGCCTGCTGGGCATAAGTTACAGCAGTTGCGTAATTACCCATGGTAAGAGCAACCCTTGCTTTAAGTCCCCTGGCAACATCTACATTCAGGTGTGACTTGTTCATCCTTGATTTACCTTCCAGGATTATAATTGCATCATCAATATCCTGGTTAATATACTGGTACACCTCTTCAACTGTATTTCTCGGCTGACCCTCTGTGGTTGCCTCCGTCATATAAGGAACTCCCAGCTGGGTATTTCCGCCTCCGGGAACATATCGGTTGCCGTATTGCTGAACCAGCTGATAATGGCAATACGCCCTGTAAAGCAGGGCCTGGCCAATAATATAATCCTTTTCATCCTGGCTACCTGTTGTGTTCTCATCTATCCCGTTTATGAGCACGTTTGCATTGGCAATCCATCCATAAAACATTAGCCAGTTACGTTCATTATACGAGCTTGTGGCACTCCTGTGCAGCCAGCGCAAGTGTGTTGTCCAGGTAGCATAGTTGAATACCATATCTTCACCCTGCTCGTCAATATGAAGAAACCATGCACCAAGACCACAGCGTCCCTGGCTCCCATATCTTACATACAGTGCACGATGGATTCCGTTTAAAGAAGCCATTGCAGTACGTGTTGAAGCAGTAACACCGGCATCTGATACACCATCTGTTGGCAGCACCTCCAGCCAATCTTCGGAACAGGCTGAGAAAATAAAGGATACTGTCATCACAAAAAATATACTATATATGATCTTTTTCATAGTTATCAGTTTTAAAAGTTAACATTTACACCCACTGTTATTACCCTGTTGGGGGTATATACATTGGAAGTAGTACCGGAGAAATTCTGCTGGACATTCATGCCCTTACGTGCATTAATAAGGAAGAGATTTTCACCACTGAAGTAGACTCTCGCTCTTGTCATACCCAGTCGCCTGGTCAAATTCTCAGGTATATCATACGAAAGGACAAGGTTCCTCAAGTTAAGGAATGAAGCATCCGTCAGCCATCTGGATGAAGTGGCATTGAAATTACTGGTCTGGGTATCGTCCATCCTGGGCACATCGGTGATATCTCCAGGTTCCTGCCAGCGGTTAAGTATATCTATACTGTAACCTGTACCATAAGTACCCGAACTCATACAACTTTGGTAGTTGTAATCAAGAACCAGCCCGCCTGCCTGGTAAGTAAACATAAAACTCAGTTCAAGACCTTTATAACGCAGGCTACTGGTTAAAGAGCCGAAAATATCAGGTATGGCAGTTCCTGAATACTTGTATTTGGCATTATTGATATCCGTTGTCAGAGTATCGTTACCTTTTATCCTGACCGATGATGCTTCCACATCATCGGCACGGTAGAGTGCGGCACCATCATCAGAATCAACACCCCACCATTCGCGTAGCCAGTAATCATATATTGAACGGCCTACCATAAGCTTTTTCGAACCACTGATTATTTCATCCTGTGGCAGCCTGGTAAATTCATTCTTAAGTGTACTAAGGTTGAGACCAACATTCCACACCAGATTCTGTGCCTTGACAACATCAACATTTACACCCAGCTCAATACCCTGGTTAAACAGTGCACCTATATTTTCCGTTTTTGAGCTTAATCCACTGGAAAGTGGCAGGGGCACATCAAACAGCAGGTTATCAGAAATCCGGTGATAGAATTCGATGGTTCCTATCACCCTGTTAACGAGGCCAAACTCAAGGGCTACATCAAAGCTGTTATTTGATTCCCATATAAGGCTTTCTGCAGCCAGTTTATCCTGTATAATTCCCGGCTCTGCCTGGTTATTATAACCAAGAGAATAGAGAGCCTGACTGGCGTAATAACCTATACCGGCATCATTACCTAATTCTCCGTAAGAAGCCCTCAGTTTAAGAAGATCAATAAAATCAATATTCTGTATAAATGACTCCTGGTCAAGCCTCCATGACAGTCCTACCGACCAGAAACCTCCCCACCGCTTTTNNGCTTTTGTGTGGCAAACCGTGAAGAGCCATCCCTCCTGTACGAACCAGTAAGGTAATACCTCTCATCATAATTATAATTAATACGGCCGAAATATCCTTCGGTAGTATAATTATCTTCATATGATGTACTCCTTGTAATAGTCACAAAGTTTATCAGTTCGGTATTATCATCAGCTATCTGCTGGGTTCTTGAACCGCTCAGGTAGTTATACTTGTACGCATATATTTCATGACCTAGTACCGCGTCTATAGTATGAATATCAAACTGTCTGTTATAGGTTAGTAGCTGGTTAAAATTAATTGAATTAGTGCGCCTATATGTTTTATAGGTCCTTCCGCCAGGTGCTCCATCACCAATAAGAGGGTTGTTATAAAAGGTATTAAAGGAGAACCGCTGGTCTATACTCCCGTTAAGAGTAAATTTGAAATCTTTCAGGAATGTAAATTCAGTATACGTTTTGGCTCCGAGTGTGGAATATAAAATTTCATCTTCATCCCACCTGATCTCTGCAATACAGTGCCTTCCTGAGCTTGCTCCCCCGGCACGGGTATCATAAATATCAAACTGCCTTTTACCATAATCATTGAGTATATATTCTCCTGTTGTACGATCGAGCAGCCATACAGGGTAAATAGAGCCAATACCGCGAGTAAACCGTATGGGGTTAACAAATGTATTGGTGCTGCCGGTTTGTGCATAATTCGAGGTCCTGTTAGCAGCATTAAGGTTAAAACCTGTTTCCAGCCAGTCTGTAGCCTGGAAGTTAACATTGGCACGACCTGCAAAACGTCGCAGGTCTGATTCAATGATAAAGCCTTCTTCGTAAAGGTATCCCACTGATACATAATAATCCATACGCTCAGTACCTCCCCGGTAGTTCATATCAATATTCTGGCGCTGTCCTCTTTGTTCAAGTGCTCTCAGCCAGTCAACGGCCTCCTCATAATCTCCCTTGTATGCAGCATTGGGATTAATATTACCGTTAATATCAACTATCTGGTCATCAGGTACATTAAAAGGATTATACTCACCCAGTTCGTCAAAAATATCAGCTGTTGCTGTCTGGTTGGCAACTGTAACATCGGCGGGGTCATCAACCCCTGGTATTGCCATACCGTTACGGTATGCTTCCCACAAAATGGGGTAATAATCAAAAGCATCGATCATTTCATATTCGGGTTGTGCCCTGGTAAGCATTCCATATGATGCATTAACAGTAAACTGGCCCTTCCCCGGCTTACCACGCTTGGTGGTTATAAGTACGACACCGTTGGCTGCCCTGTTACCGTAAAGAGCGGTTGAAGATGCATCTTTAAGTATAGTAATACTTTCGATATCAACGGGGTTTATGGCACTTATTGATCCTGAATAGGGTACACCATCAACCACATAAAGCGGTGAATTGGATGCACCATAAGATCCAAATCCCCTCACGCGAATACTCTGGGACGAACCTGGTTGTCCGCTAGCTGCTGTTACCTGCACACCGGGGCTTGCACCATCAATGGCAGCTGTAATGTTGCTTATCGGCCTGTTCTCAATCTTGCTCGCGTTAATCTGCGTGGCAGAACCTGTAAAAGCTCCCTTTTTGGCAGTACCGTAAGCAGTAACAATCACTTCTTCAATACCGAGAACGTCAGGGTGCATTGCCACGTCAATGCTGCGCCTCCCGCCTATTTCCTCTTCTACGGGAGTCATCCCGATAAAGGAAAACACAAGAGTAGTAGCACTAGAGGGTACTGTAAGAGAATAATTACCGTCAACATCAGTTGTTGTTCCAATAATTGTTCCCTTTACAACAACAGATACACCGGGTAATGGCATCCCATCTTCCGATGAGGTCACATTACCGGTCACCGTTATTTCCTGCGCCAGCGCCTGGAAAACAAATAAAGGCGCCATCACAAGAATTAGTGTAAGTAGAAATTTTCTCATAGACTTTTTTTTTAGGTAAACAATAGGGTTCGTATTTCAGTACAGTTAGTTAAACCTGTGTATCAATTTTGCAACAAATGGTATAAAAGAAAAAATATGTTTAAGGGTTAAATCTTTCGGTAGGCATGCAATATACTGATAATGTATAGATTAGTGTAATTGAAACATTAAGTTTGCACACATTACTAAACACTAAAACTTAGGTGTTTATCTAATAGCTGCTGTCCCTGGCATAAACCGGGAACATAGGAACAATCTTGTTTAATCAAAAACTGCAATACTAATTTACAACTTTTTTTATCAAAAAAAAATTCTGACATGTTATGTAAAACATATTCGGGATAAAAAATGTCTTTTACTGTCCTTGAAATTCTTATATATAAAGACGCCGGAATTATATTAACGATGCATAAAGGCCCTGCGAAAAATGGGCTCAGAGTGACTGCAGTCTGGCAATCAGTTTATATCAATGATCCTGTGATCAATCAATACAAACAGCAAAGTCAATAATACTGAATAAATAAAGAAGGTTAGAAAAGGAATATACTCACCCGGTTTTATTTTCATCTTTATCCAGAGATATCCTGCCAGGTACACTTTACTGAGGAAATACACAATGAAGGTTGCCAGTGCAACACCAACAGCCCCGTAATCGATTACCAGCCACATACTGAGTGATATATTAACCACCAGCTCAAAAATAGCTGCACTCATGACTATACCGGTTCTTTTCTTTCCAATTATAATTGTATTCGGGAACAGAAGCCTGGGTATAACCAGCATTATATATACCATAAAGATGTCGGCACTTCTCATGAAATCGGGAGTGAACATACGTGGATAGAGCCAACGTGCAAAAAGAAGTACAAGCATAGACATAGGGAAAAGGTAATGCATCAGGTTCCGTGACTTCTTCTTTATGACATGAAGTGATTCTTTCAATTTTGCCCTTGTCCCGAATTGTGGCAACATTGCATTGCTTAACCCTGTGTCAAGCATAATAACCACAGGGAATTCCTTGGCTCCATACCTGAATACGGCAAACATCCTGGGATCATCAAAATGAGCCGACACAATTATCCCGTCTATATATTGAGCCGATCCGCTTATAAGAGATGTAACTATCAATGGCCATCCCAGTTTCAGATGTTCCTTAATAAAATCGAAAGATATCCGGAACTCAGAATATCTGATAAGCAAATTTATGAGCCAAACCCACCTTACAATGGTTATTGCCAGTAAGCCGTAAATAGACCACATATACCCCTTTCCTGCCAGCACAGGAGTAATGATAAGTATGAGCTGAGCCAGGAAAGTATAAATACCATATTGGAAAATACGGTAAGCACGATTTCTGAGTAGGTAAATATATTCAATAAGACAAACTGGACTACTGAGAAGCAAATAAAGCAGCAGCAGGTTGAGGTAAGGTGTGTTACCTTTATTGCCATAAACCGAGAAACTGCTTTTTAAAGCATGGCCTAAAAAGAAGAATAAAAGGCTGAAAGCCAAAAGAAGTAAAAAAGCATTAAATATTTCAGGCGATTTCTCGCTTATATTTTCACCTGTACGCCTGAATGATTGGTTACGGTTATATAATGGTAATAACGATTGTATTATTCCCGTTACCCAGAAATAACTCATGAAGCTTGCTATAAACATGAACATCTCCCAGGAGCCTATCTCTTCGGGCGTAAGGTGACTTTTGGTAAATATTATACTGACTATAAAAAAAACTACAAACCGTAGTAACTGAAACAGTTGCAGCCCTGATATATTGTTTATGAATTTTGGTTTTGCCAATATAATTACTTACTTTACATGAGCGCGAAAAAATAATTGCAGGTAAAAAAAATAGAATTCGCATCTCTGGTTCTTTTCCAAACAAACCGTGTAAAGATAATAATTGAGAAGTGACTAAGGCAAAAAGCCATAAAATTTTGCAATATTATTTTTTTGCATTTTCTTTGCAGTCCGGATATGGTGAATGTAGCTCAGCTGGTTAGAGCACTGGATTGTGGTTCCAGGGGTCGTGGGTTCGAATCCCATCTTTCACCCTGACTTTTAAGCCGATACACGCAGTGTACCGGCTTTTTTCTTTACAGGGCGTTGAAAGCCTGCTTTCATAAGCTTTGTAAAGGAAAAAGCCGATGGCTGCCGGAGGCAGGCGGCTTAAAAGTCAGAAGATATTCCCCCAAGGGATCACCGACCGAAGGAAGTGAGGGAGGTAATCCACGACATCTGGTTGTGTCTTAACTTTTATCTTTTGTCTTTTGACTTATCGAGCAAGTGCTTTTACCATCCTGTTATACCTGCTGTAAGAATAAAAAGACAGAAATACCAGTACTGCAACCGATATATATACAAAAGCAGGTATGGGCACAGGGTCACCGCCTGCATATGAATGTAATCCCGACAGGTAATAATTAACCCCGAAATATGTCATTAGAACTGACGAAAAAGCATATACTGAGAGTAAATTAAATACAAATATGCTGCTGAGTGCTTTAATATTCTTCGAGTGAATGACAAAGGCATACACTATCACTGAAATGAGTGACCATGTTTCCTTTGGATCCCAGCCCCAGTACCTTCCCCAGGATTCATTTGCCCAGACTGCACCAAGGAATGTACCTATTGTTAAGAAATATAATCCCAGTGTAAGAGTACGGTAATTAATAACTGACAGGTCATCAACTGTTTTCAGTATATGCTTCCTGTTTTTCACCGTATTAAGGGCATAGAGTATCATATTCACCAGTCCCAGTATAGCTCCAAGGCCAAGGAAGCCATAGCTTGCAGTAATAATTGATACATGAAGTGTCAGCCAGTATGACTGAAGTACGGGCACCAGGTTTGTTATCTCCGGATCCATGAAACTAAGGTGTGCCACCATCAACGTGAGAGAAGCCAGCACAGCCGTTGCAGCCAGTGTAAGCGAAGACCTCCGGCTGAAAAACAATCCGGCAAGAACAGTGACCCATGATATACAAAGAAGTGACTCATATCCATTACTCATAGGCGAGTGCCCCGATATATACCATCTTATGCCAAGACCCAAGCTGTGAAAAAGGAAGCCCAGGAATATTAGTCCTGTCAGTATTTTTACTACGCCTGAATTGTTTCCTGTCCTGCCCCTTATAATCATT